>NZ_JBGVFE010000011.1:0-57696 GCF_045120835.1 Methanobrevibacter sp. | reverse complement strand
TTTGACAGGCGCTGCAGTAATAATACCTGGAGTGAATGACGGAGATGTTTTAAGGCAAACCTGCAATTCCCTGGAAGAATGGGGAGCAAAAGGAATGCTTTTAATGAGATTTGCAAATACCTTCAACGAGGGGCTGATTTTGGGAAACGAACCTATCATCAAGGGCATAGAATCACAGCCTGTTGAAGAATTCGGCGAACTTGTAAAGCAAATCAACTCCGAGTATAATTTCAGAGTGAGCGGAACACCAATATGCGATCCTGAAACCGGAGGCCCCTTCGCAATTGCAAAAGATGAAAATGAAGTCTTCCTGCAATTCATCAAGCCTGTAACTGGCGAGGCCACATTAATCACATCAAAAATAGCCGAACCGTTTCTTTCTAAAATATTCGGCAAAATTCAAACCGACAATGTCAATGTTGTGGCCGTGGATAAAGAAATTGCATGCCTAATCACAAAAGAGGATTTGGAAAAACTTGATTTGAGCGAAATCAAAGATGTTGTAATTCTGCCCGGACGATCATTTGTTCACCAGCTTGATGCCGAGAGAATCCTAAGTGCCGATGGTGTTGAACGTCTCATCGGTCGTGGACCAGACACTTTAACAGTCGATGGAGAATTAAGTATCGATATGAGCGATGAAAACGTAATAGAAAGAGAACTAGAACAATTTAATGATTTGGTAGATGCAATCAACTTCTTCGGTATGAGAAGAATCTAAAAAAAAGAGAGTTAGTTAGAATCCTCAACAAGAGAACTCTCACTATTTATTTTTACCAGGATATAATCATACATTTTTGACTTTTTAATCACTGCCAGTTCGGATAATTTCTTACCGTCAATGACCACATTACCAATATCTTCAGCATAGGTATCGTAATCTAATTTTACACGAACCCCATCCAATTGTGAAGTTACTGGTGTTGGAGAAATTACATCTTTAATTTCTCTAATTTGGTTTTCAATTGCATTTTTAACAACAATTGATGGCACCAATGGCGCATCAAGAGTCATTTCACGTTTTTTATCATTCAATATTTTTTCAGTGGTTTCAACCAATTTATCGAGAGCACGAATATCCGGACCTCTTCTAAGCCTTCTTGGAATTCTTCCAAGGCCTCCGACATATGCATCTGCACCAGGAAGCTCTTCAACATCAATTTCAGGAGCACCTGTAACAATTACTGGAATATCAATATCATCATATAGGAAAGATTTTTCCTTAATGCAATTTTCAAAACTGCCCAAAGCAAAAATAACCACATCATGCTCTTCAATCAAATCCTTTTCTTCCTCAGTAATTCCAGAAGTTCCCTTACCATCCCCACGGGCAAGACCGATCATATTATCCTTAGCACCATACTCACGCAGATATTCAGAGATATCGCATGCCGCATGAGGCAAGTGATGCCTTGCAAGAGTAGGTGAAACAATAGCTATTTCAGAACCTGCCATAGGAGCAACAGAAATCTTAGCCAAAAGCTCTTTAGCTTTAACTTCAATTTTATCAACATCTTCTAAAGGAACTGCCATATTCAAGACAAGTTCCATTTGCTGGATATTTTCCTGAAGAATGAATCCTCCCAAATCTTCAATCAATTCTTTAACTTCTTCACTTTTGTGAACTCCACCAGTAAATGTTAATGTTTCATACATATTAACAACTCTCAAAAATGCAATTATAATAATATATTATTTCAATTTATATCTATATTAAATTTTCTAAAATCGAATATCTCAATTCCGCCTTTTTAAATGGATTTTTGGAAATGTCATTGTGAGAAGGAATTTCAACAAGATTATCAGTTTCTTTAACATTATTTTTTAAATAATCTGGATATATCACATATTCAAAGTTATCGCAAACTATATTGAATCCAACATCAGAAACTATATCCTTTAAAAATTCGGAATAGACCTTGACATTTACATCCCTTTTAAAATTGGAATTCAGGTATTTTTTGCACAGTTCATAATCCTCAAAAAAGACACTGATTTCATCATCGTTTAATGGTTTGGCTGAGAGATTGGAAACCTCCTTAATGCTTTCGAAAATTTGAGTGGAAGTGTTAATTTTAATTGCTAACGAATCCATATCCACTTTACTTTCTGAAAGAAGGATAGCCAAATCCCCATCATCCTTATTTGGAAATTTATTTACGGCATAATCTGTTATGCCCGCCAATTTTACAATTTCCTCACACATCGGCGTTGTGACAATTTTCATAATAATATTATTAATGACATTCAATATAAATTAAATCATGAAAGTAACATTAAGTTTTGAGGAAAGTGTAAGCAGCGATGTTTCCATTATGGTGGATGTGCTGAGGGCAAGCACAACAATAACTTTAGCTTTAGATAAATTTAAAAAGATAATCCCCTGCTTAAGCCCTGAAGAAGCCTTGAATCTAAAAGATAAAATTGGCGGAGTCCTTGCAGGAGAACGCAATGGAAAGCAAATCGAAGGGTTTGACATTGGAAATACCCCATGTGGAATTAAAGATTTGAAAACACAAGAGGATACACTTATACTAACAACAACTAACGGAACCAGAATACTTGAAAATATGTCTTCAAAAGTTTTAGTTGGTTCAATGGTCAATGCAAAAGCGGTTGGTTTAAAAAGTTTACAGCTGGCTGAAAATCACATTGATGTTGTGATGGCCGGCGTTAAAGGAGAATTTGCCATTGAAGATTTTCTCGCATCAGGGGAAATCATATACTGGATAAGTCAAAATTGTGAAGAATGCGAATTGAACGAATATGCAAAGGCAAGCATTTTAGCAAGCAGAGATTATAATTCCCTAAAAGATGCATTTTTAAACTCAAGAACCGGAAAAAGACTCGCTGAACTTAATCATCAGAACGATGTGGAACTATCATGTCTAAAAAACATTAGCAATAATGTTGCAATATATAAAAATAAGGAATTAACTTTATATATCTAGATTTCATAATATTAGATATTATAATTTTAAAGAAGTGTTTTTTTGAAAAGAGAATGTTTAAAAATAATTGGTACCGCTCATGTATCACAAGAAAGCGTAGATGAAGTGAAAGATGCAATCTATGAGCAACACCCTGACGTGGTGGCAATCGAACTTGACAGAGGACGATACACCAAATTGAAAGAACAAATGATGGGTATTGAAAGAGATGAAGAAATATCAGTTACCCGAATCATCAAAGAAAATAAGGTTGCATTGTTTTTTACAAGTACACTTTTAAGCTACTTCCAGTCAAAAATTGGAGCAGATCTTGATGTTGCACCAGGTTCAGAAATGATTGGCGCCATTGAAGCAAGTGAAGATTTAGGAATTCCAATAGCTCTGATTGACAGAGACGTTAATGTAACTTTACAAAGGGCTTTGAATAAAATGGGCTTTATTGAAAAAGCCAAATTCCTATTTAGCCTAATTGCTTCTGTTTTTGGTTTTGGCGATGAAGAAGACATCGATGTTGAAGAGCTGAAAAACCCCGACAACCTTGATGAGCTGATGGACATCTTTAAGGATGAGGCTCCAAGCGTTCACGAGGTTCTTGTGCATGAAAGGGATGCATATCTTGCAGGAAGCATAATGAGAATTCCGCAGGACCATGTAATTGCAGTTGTTGGTGCCGGACACAAACCGGGAATCGAAAAATACCTCGACAACCCCGAAACATTACCTAATTTAAGAGATTTAGAAGTCATCAATGATAAAAAAGGCATTCCTTGGGTTAAAATCTTTTTAGCCATGATTCCTATTTTATTTGTGGTGATATTTTTTCTGGCATTTTTTAGCGGGATAAACATTACCTGGAACATCTATGATTTTATTGTCATCAGCATGATTATGGGATTCGTCGGATCAATCCTTTCAGGTTCAAAAATCCAATCTGCAATTGTAGGAGGAGCAGTTGCACCTCTAACCATTATTCACCCACTGCTTGCAGCAGGATGGTTTTCAGGATTGTGCGAAGCAAAATTCAGAAAAGTTAAACAAAGTGATATTAAAAATTTAGCCCATATCGAGAGCTTTAAGGACTTATGGAATAACAGCATATTCAGAATACTTTTAGTTGTTATCGGTACCAATCTAGGAGTGAGCATAGCAACCCTAGTGATTTTACCGTCTAAAGTTTTCATACCGTTATTTATGAAAATCTTTGGAATGTAGGTGAAAATATATATAATATATTGACGAAATTATAATTACTTATTAATTTTAATGGAAAAAAAATCATGTATCTTATATTTCGCTGCGACTGTGGAAGAGCATTGTATGCTAAAGAAGGAGTGGCTACACGCAAATGCGTATGTGGAAAAACATTAAAAGTCAAATCAAGGCGCATTTTTCAAAAAGTGGCTACAAGAGAAGAAGCTTCCGAAGCGGTTCAGGAAATGCAAGATAAAATATATGGAAATACTGACTTTCAGAGAGCCAGTGATTTATAATTAGTTTTAATGGTCTGTTAAAAATGATTGGAACGACACTCGAAATAATTATTATATTAATTTTAATTATCCTTACCGGATATTTGTCGATGGCGGAACTTGCCGTCGTATCTGTTAGAAAAGCAAAAATGCAAAAATACATTGAAGAAGGAAACAAAAATGCGGAAATCGTTTTGGATTTGCTAGAAGATCCAAATGAATTTTTATCCACCGTCCAAATTGGAATTTCACTTATTGGTGTTTTGACAGGGGCTTTTGGTGGAGTAACCTTATCTGAACCACTCGCCAAAGTTATTTCATTTTTACCTTACAGCGAACCTATAAGTGTGGCGATTGTGGTTATTGTAACTACCTATCTGACTTTGGTCGTTGGAGAAATTGTTCCTAAGGTTATTGCATTAAACGACCCGGAAAGGATTTCCCTAAAAGTTGCAAAAAGCATGGTAATTCTTGAAAAAGTTTCAAAACCGGTCAGTTTCATTTTAGCTAAATCAAGCAGTTTTCTTTTATGGTTACTGAGAATAGAAAATAAAAATGAAGATGTTGTAACTGAAGAAGAAATCGAATTGATGATTAAAGAAGGAAGAGAAGACGGAACTATTGAAAAAGAAGAAGAAGACATAATCAAAAGGGTTTTCAAACTTGATGACCAGAAAGTTGAAAGCATAATGACCCCTAGAAATGAGATAATCTGGATTGATTTGGAAGATGATAGGGAAATCAATAAAGTAAAAATCATTGAAAGTAAAAGATCCATTTTTCCAATAGCTTCTGGAGAGCTTGATGATTTTATTGGTGTTGTTCAAGCAAAAGACATATTATCCGCAATGTTTGGCGACGAAAAATTTGACGTTCATAAAATTGTAAAAGAGCCACTTGTGGTTTCCGAACATTTAGAAACATTAGAATTACTTAAAGAATTTAAAGAAAATCAAGGATATGTCCACATGTCTCTTGTAATTGATGAATTCGGAAGTGTTGAAGGATTAATCACATTAAACGATTTACTTGAAGGTATAGTAGGAGACATTCCGGGAATTGATGAGGAGGCCGAACCGGAAGCGATTCAAAGAGCGGACGGCACCTGGCTAATTGATGGAAGATATCCTATCGACAAGTTTAAAGAATTATTTAACTTTAAAGAATCCCTACCTGATGAAGAAGAAGACAATTACACAACATTAGCAGGATTCATACTCAGTATAAGTGGTACAATTCCTAATGAAGAGGACATTTTTGAATGTGGAAGATTCGTTTTTGAAATCATAGACATGGACGGTCACCAAATCGATAAGGTCATAGTTACTGATTTGGGACCTGAAGAAGGCATGGAGGAATAATATGGACGCATCTATCCTAATTCAAGTAGTTTTATTGATTGTGGGATTTGTATTTTTAATAAAAGGTTCCGATTTGTTTGTTGATGGGGCAAGCAGTATTGCATCCCTTTTAAAAGTTCCTACCATTATTGTCGGTTTGACAATTGTCGCTTTGGGAACAAGCGCTCCCGAAGCAGCTGTCTCAATCACCTCTTCTTTGACCGGAAGCAATGCAATGGCAGTCAGTAATGTAATTGGAAGTAATATGTTCAATTTATTAATGGTAATTGGTGTTTCAGCATTACTCAGTGAACTGTTAATGGAAAAAGAGGTCCTTAACAGAGATTTGCCATTCCTTGTAGGAATCACCCTCTTATTTGCGGCATTTATTTTCATTAGCGGAGAAATATCATCTATTGAAGGTATAATTCTCTTAATCATCATGATTGCATATATGTTTTTCCTTATTAGAACAACAATGAAATCAGGTGCCACACAAGTAGAAAAGCCAAAACTAAGCGCCGCAAAAAGTATTATTTATATAATAATTGGACTTGCAGGCATCGTGCTTGGTGGAGATTTAGTTGTTAACAGTGCTTCAGATATAGCAATAGCATTTGGAATGAGTGAAACATTGGTAGGTTTAACCATTGTGGCAATCGGTACTTCCTTACCTGAATTTGTAACTTCAATCACTGCTTTAAAGAAAGGAGAAAATCAGTTGGTTATAGGTAACGTTATTGGATCAAACATCTTTAACATATTGTTTGTATTAGGTGCAAGCAGTGCAATTAGTGCAATACCTATAGACTCAAGCATGCTCTTTGATGTCATATTGATGGTAATTGTTACCATAATCTGTTTCATATTTGGTAAAACACAGGACAAATATGATAAAAAAGAGGGAGTAATCTTAATATTACTGTTTGTATTCTATATGGGCTTTGCAATTTGGAGAAATTATTTCCCTTTTTAACTCACAAGCCTTGCAGATGTTAGATGAAGTTGGCTCACCGCATTCCTCGCATTCATTAAGGCTTGTTGAAATATCATTTTCAAATGCAAGTATCTTTTTAAAGGAATCCATCACATTTTGCTTGACGCCAGGATATTGGTCTTCACTGACATTTAAAAACTCCTTGATTTTGGCCCTTAAAGACAAATGGGAATAAGGGCACTCATCCAGATGAATGTCAATATCATTTATAACAGCCCACATCCCCACTTCCTTTTCAGGAGTATTCCATAAGGGCTTGATTCGCGGAACCAGCTTAGGATGAATCACATCAAGTTCAGGACCAAACTTTGAAAACTTGATTGTATCTCCACGAGCAAAGCTCATTAAAAAAGATTGAATTTCATCATCCAGGTTATGTCCCGTTGCTATTTTTACCGCCCCCAATTCATAAGCGGTTTTATTTAAGATGTTTCTCCTGAATACTCCACAGGGAATGCATGCACTTTTAAAATCAGAATAAATATCGTCCAAGGCGAAACCTTCCTCATCCTTAAATGACTTTTGAACAAGCTTTACATTCAAATCCTTGGCATTTTTAACAGCAGAATCGATTCCATGCTGGCGATAACCGTCAATTCCCTCATCAACACTAATAGCCACCAAATCAAAGTCGAGCAATTGCTGATAATTCTTTAGAGCATGAAGAGTAAGAACACTATCCTTACCTCCAGACAGGGCTACGGCAATTAGCTCACCTTCCTTAATCAAATCATAATCGCTGATTAAATTATTGATTCTTGTAAAAATTTTGTCATTAAAATCATCTTTGTTTAATTTCACCATTACTAAATTAATTTATACAAAGGTCAATAAATAATTTTAGTAGGTGAAAAATATGATAACATGTGATTTTGCAATATTGCCTGTAGGAACCGAGACAACCGAATGTAAGGACTATGTAACCGCTGCAGTCCAATCCATTAAGGAATCTGGACTCAAATACCAACTTACTGGAATGGGAACTCAAATTGAAGCAGATAATCTGGAAGAACTATACACCGCAATAGCTACCGCTCAAGAAGCGATTTTTAAGCTTGGAATAGGTAGAGTATATACAGTCATAAAAGTAGATGACAGAAGAGATCTGGAAAACAGAACTTTAGATGCTAAAGTGGATACGGTAGAAAAAATGTTGAAATAAGTTAGAAATTATTCTAACTCTTCTGAAGCGGTTTTAACAGCTTCAATAACTAAATCTAAATCTTCTTTTGTTAAAGATGGATGAACCGGCAGTGAGATGACATTATCCGCTGCAAGTTCAGCATTTGGACAGTCCCCTTCAATTCCAAGTGCCCTGTAAATTGGCTGATTATATAAAGGAATAGGGTAATGAATTCCAGTTCCAACACCGCAATCATTGATTATGTCAACCCAATCATCACGGTCTCCTTTCTCAACCCTGATTGTATACTGGTGATATACGTGTTTTGAATCGTAAGCGCAATAAGGAGTTATGATTCCGTCAACATCTTTTAAGCCTTCATTCAAATAGGCAGCATTGGCTATTCTCTTATCATTGAATTCATCAATTTTTTCTAATTGTGCAAGACCTATTGCCGCTGAAATATCAGTCATTCTGAAGTTATATCCTATTGCATCGTGATGATATCTTAAGCTGGCTCCATGAGCCCTGAACATTCTTGCATTGTCTGCCAAGTCTTCATCATCGGTGGTTATGATTCCACCTTCAGAGGTAGTCATATTTTTTGTTGGGTAAAAACTGAAACATGACATGTCCCCAATACTTCCAACCTTTTGACCATTGCAAGTTGCACCATGAGCCTGTGCGGCGTCTTCAATGACAATCAAACCATATTTTTCAGCAATCTCATTGATTCTTTCCATATTTGCAGATTGCCCATATAACTGAACCGGCAAAATTGCCTTGGTATTTTCAGTTATCAAATCTTCAATTGCATCAGGATTTAAAGTGTAGGTTTTTAAATCGATATCCGCAAATACCGGCTCTGCACCGGTGTATAAAATTGCGTTTCCACTTGCAATGAAAGTGAATGGAGATGTAATTACTTCGTCTTCCGGACCGATGTCACATGAAAGCAATGCTGTGTGCAATGCTGCTGTTCCAGAGTTAACGGCAATAGCATGTTCTGCTCCAACCCATTCAGCAAATTTTTGCTCAAATTCTTCAACTTTAGGGCCCTGAGCAATCATTCCGGATTTTAAAACTTCAACTACATTTTCTATTTCTTCTTCCCCAATTATTGGTTTTGCAATAGGAACTTTAATTTCTGACACAATTATCACCAATTAGAAATTTACTATACTAATGTTTAAATCTAATAATATTTAAAATATTAGTTATTAAAAAAAACTACGAGTGAGAAGTAATGGAAGAATATAAAATAAAACGCATTGAAGAGGGATTGACAACAATTGAATTTCCGGAATTTGAAAAGGTTTCATCAGCTGCACCGGTTTTCTATAATCCTCATATGGAATTAAATAGAGACCTGTCCATTCTTGCAATCCAGGTATTTCAAAAGGAACAAGGCAGAGAAATAAACATCTGCGACCTGTTTGGAGGAAGTGGAATCAGAGGCGTGAGATATAAAAAAGAGATTGATGGAGTTGGTGAAGTATCAATCAATGACATAAGCGAAACCGCAAATCACTACGAAAGGCACAATATTGAATTAAATAATTTAAGTGATGTTGAAGTCTACCAGCATGATGCAAGCATGTTTTTAAGGATGAAACGCGGAGAATTTGATGTAATAGACATCGATCCTTTTGGAACCCCTTCACCATTTTTGGATTCAGCAGGTTACTGCGCTCGTAGAGATTCGCTATTATGCGTTACAGCAACAGACACATCAGCATTATGCGGAACATATCCCGAACCTTGCATTCGCAAATACAATTCCAAACCATACAAAAGCGAATACTGCCATGAAACCGGAATTAGAATTCTGGCAGGCTTTGTTGCTTTAAGCCTTTCAAAATATGCGAAATTCATTGAAGTAAAAATGTCACACAGTACCGAACATTATATGAGACTGTACCTTGAAATTAAAAAGGGTTCGAAAAGAACTGACGAATCTCTGAAAAATATGGGATACATCAGCCACTGCAAAAATTGCCTGCACAGACAAACCCGAAACGGATTGGCAAGCCCCATTGATGACGTTTGCCCAATCTGTGGCGAAAAATTAGTTCATGCCGGTCCATTATGGTTAGGTCCAATACAAAACGAAGAGTTCATCAGGAAAATGATTCTTGAAGCGGAAAACAAAAAAATCAATAGCGAAAAAGAGGCCTTGAAACTATTGAACAAATGCCTCATTGAATCTAATGCTCCTGCAACATTTTATGATGTGCACAGCATATGCAAATCCTTAAAACTCAGCGCACCAAAATTTGATTTAATTCTGGATGAGCTTAAAAATGATGGTTTTCAAGCAATCAAAACACACTATAATCCATTGGGCATCAAGAGTGATGCCGGAATCAAAGATATTGAACAGATTTTGATTAAGTTAAACAAGTAAAATTAAATTTTTTTTATAAAAAAATTAAAATAATAATAAAATTTAGAGCATAAGAGGGTAAAAAATTCAATAAGATATAACAATTGACAACAATTATATAAAATTATACTATTAAATTTACAATTAGTTATTTTTTCTAAAAATTTAAAAAAAAATAGAAAAAACTACAAAAAGTTTTATATATTATAAAAGAGTTACTATAATCCATAAGGTTATTTATGGATAACCGCCATTTTTGAAAAATAATTATATAAAGGAGATATCAAATGGTAAAAACTAAAGATAATGTAGTTAAACTCGATGATACTGACATCAACATTCTTAAAATCATCAATGAGGACGTTAGAACTTCTTATAGACAAATATCCCGTAGTTTGGATGTTTCTGTGGGAACCGTTCACAACCGTATTGATAAGATGGTGAAATCTGGAGTCATCAAAAAATTCTCCCCAGTAATCGACCATGAAAAATTAGGTTTTGTTTTAACCACTATCATCGGAGTTAGAGTTAAAGGTGGAAAACTTAAGAATTGGGAAGAAAAAACATTCTTTAACAAAAATGTTGTCGGAATATATGACGTTACCGGTGAATACGACGCATTTTTAATTGCAAAGTTCAGAAACACCAACGAATTAAACGCATTTATTAAAGAATTATTGAAGGACCCAATTATAGAAAGAACCTACACTCAAACTGTCCTTGACGTGATTAAGGAAGATATGGGATCTTCCAACATATTATAAATTCATTTTGAAGTAGTTAACATACTACTTTCAATTATTTTTTTTATCGTACTATTTTTTGTAAGAATTAAATATCATTTTTTTCCTTAACAAAGCTAATTATTATTAAGTATTTAAGTGAAAAGATACAAAAATTAAAATGTTTAAATTAATTTAAATAGAGGTTATAAAATTGGCAGTTTGCTTACCCGATACTCAGGACGATACTCCAAACATACCTATTAAATTAACAAGAGTAGGTGTAACTGGAGTTAAGAAATTATTACAACTTAAAAGAACAAATAAAAGACCTATAATATTAGTACCTACTTTTGATGCATTTGTAGATTTGCCAAGCACTCAAAAAGGAGTACATATGTCCAGGAACCCGGAAGCCATTAGTGAAGTCCTTGAGGATGTAGCTAAAGACTCCACAGTAGACGTTGAATCATTATGTGCAAAAATTGTTGACAGAATGATGACCAAGCACGAATATGCAGAACGCGTTGAAATATCAATGACAACTGATTTCATGTTCATGAAGGAATCTCCTGTTACTAAAAATAAAACTCAGGAAATGGCACAGCTAAAAGCTAAAGCTGTTGGATTGAGAGATGAAAACGGCAACGTAGATATTAGAAAAAGTATAGGCGCAGAACTTATTGGAATGACAGTGTGTCCTTGTGCACAGGAATCTGTTAGAGAATCTGATAAAATTAAATTATTAGAATTCTTAGATGAAGAAACAACTCAAAAAGTTTTAGATACAGTTACTTTTGCTTCACACAATCAAAGGGGAGTAGGAACATTATTGATTGAAGTTCCTGAACATAAATACGTTAAAGCAGAAGATTTAATTGAAATCATTGAAACTTCAATGAGTTCTCCAGTATGTGAATTACTTAAAAGACCTGATGAAAATGCAACAGTAATGAATGCTCACAGAAAACCTGTTTTCGTTGAAGATTGTGTTAGAAACATGATGGAAAAAATTGTCCAGAAATATGGCGATTTCCCAGATGACACATTAATCACCGCACGTCAGGAAAATCAGGAAAGTATTCACAGACATAATGCTTATGCTGAAAAGGTAACTACCCTTGGAGAATTGAAATCAGAATTAAATATCTAGGGTTTGATTTAATGAAAAAAACATATGAAATTGCAGGAGAGGTAATGGGTTTTTTTGATGCTTTTAAAGGATCAAGACCTGCAATAGACAATGAAAGAATTTTGATTGTTAGAGGCAGATCCAGAAAAATTCTGCCGCTGAATGAATTTGAGTCAAAACTTACAGAAGTTGGTGAAATTCTCGGCGGAACTGAACTGGATGCCACTTCCGAAAAAATTTCAGAAATACTTGAAGTTGGAGATAAAAACATTAAAAGAAGTGAAAATATTACAAATGATGTTGACAACAAAGGTTTCTCAAGAATGAAAGAGGAATTGGAATCTATGGGCCTTGTTGTTGAATATAAAGTATTTGAACTTCCAAAATTTGATGTTATTATCGCCATTTGGGAAGATAAAAATGAAATCCCCCCACTTTATGTGGAAGTTACTGTCTCCGAACGTGAAGATTAAACATGACATCAAATTTAACTAAAAAGGATATTCTCCACATATTGAATGCTACTGACAGTGAAATTATTGAATACATGTCAGAAACCGTAAAATATAGGGAGAATAATCTTATTACTTATTCTAAAAATATTTTTATACCATTGACTGAAATCTGCAAAAATGATTGCGGATATTGTAATTTTAAAAAAGATCCTGAAGACCCGGATGTTATTCTTTTAAAAACTAAGGAAGAAGTATTAAATGAATTAAAAGAAGCTGAACATTACGGATGTAAAGAAGCTTTATTTACATTTGGTGAAGATGCCGATGAGGAAGAATCCGTTCGTTTAAAATTAAAGGAATACGGATACGATAAAATGATTGACTATGTCGTTGACATTTGTCAAATGACATTGGATGAAACTTCTCTTTTACCACATACCAATGGTGGAAATTACTCTTATGAAGATTTGAAAAGGCTGAAAGAGGTTAATGCATCAATGGGACTGATGCTTGAAAACTCATCTAAAAGACTGATGGATCTGCCTGCCCACAACAAAAGTCCCGGAAAAAATCCCGAAATTAGAATTGAAACAATTGAAAATGCAGGAAAACTGAAAATTCCATATACCACAGGAATCCTGATTGGAATTGGCGAGACAAAAGAAGAAATTGCCGAATCATTATTGACAATTAAAGATCTATCCGACAAATACGGACATATTCAAGAAGTGATTATTCAAAACTTCACGCCTATACCTGGCATTGAAATGGAAAACTGGCCGGAGCCTAGCTTTTTAGATATGATTAGAACAGTGATTGCAGGCACGCTGTTATTTGGTGACAGTGATGTCAGCATACAGGTTCCCCCTAACCTAAACAATGATACCGCCCAAATATTTTTATTGTGTGGCGCTGACGATTGGGGCGGAGTTTCACCCGTAAGTCCGGATTATGTAAACATCACTTCCCCTTGGCCGGGAATTGATGAGCTTAAAGAGTTAACTGAAGATGCAGGATTTGAATTAACTGAAAGATTGTGCGTTTATGAAAAATACATTAATAGCGACTGGCTAAATGAGTTGCTTTTAAAAAAAATTGCTAATATATCCTAGCATCGACAACAACGTGCTCCACACCGGGAGCATACTTTTTAATTTTATTTAATTTTAGCAACTCAACCTCACGACCGCCAGCCTCACAAACAATCCTATCGATAGGCCTTGTTTTCATCAGTTTTTCAGGGACGGTTTCATGATAATGCAGTATTCCCCCCTCATTCAGACTATCGATTGCAACCTTTAGGTAATGATGGGTTGTTTTAACATATCCCATAATGATGCGGTCGGCCTTATATTTTGGAGTTTCCACCATACAATCCCCCAAAACTGGTGTGATATTGTTTAATTTATTCAGCTCAATGTTTTCGCATAAGAAATGATATGAATTGGGATTGATTTCAATTGCAATAACTTCTGAAGCATTTGCATGAACGCCGATTGGAATGGTAAAGTAACCGATTCCCGCAAACATGTCTATTACCCTTTCTCCATCCCTAACCAATTTTGCAATTCTCAACCGTTCATTGTTATTGCCTTTTGACCACATCACCTTTGACAAGTCCAATTTGAACAGGCAGCCATTCTCTTTGTTGATTGTTTCTGTTTCGCTGCCATAAAGAATCTTATAGACAGGTTCCCTTTTGGTTCCCTGAATATGGTCAATCCTCATTATGGTCTTAACATTGTGTTTTCTAGATAATCGTTCAAAATCTTCATCACAATAACCCTTATCCAATATCAGGATATCTCCAATTTTTTTGTATTTCATTTTTACCCCATCAAAAGAAAAGTTTATATATGCAAATAACTAATATTAATATTGTTAGTTTATACTAATTATTGATTCTGATTTTAAATAAAAATTAATTTGCCTAAATTAATTTATATTTTGTTTATAACCTATAAGTAGTTGAAATAAGATATTTTAAATACTTATACGAGGTGTATTTAAATGGATGATAAAATACTAGAAGGTACAACAACCGTTGGAATTACTTGTAAAGACGGAGTTGTATTTGCAAGCGAAAGAAGAGCTAGTATGGGAAACCTTGTAGCTCACAAAGTTGCAGAAAAAATATTTAAAATTGATAATCATATTGTAACAACCATAGCTGGTTCCGTTGGAGATGCTCAAAGCTTGATGAAAGTTATTGAAGCAGAAGTTTCATTATACCAAATGAGAAACAATGATGCAATTAGCGTTAAAGCGGCTGCATCATTAACCGCCAACATCTTACGTTCCGGACCGATGTATGTTCAGACATTGCTTGGAGGAATGGACGGCGACAAACCATCTCTATACTCACTTGACCCAGCAGGTGGTATGATTGAAGATACTTACATCTCAACTGGATCAGGTTCTATCGTAGCTTACGGTGTTCTTGAAGACAGATTTAGAGATGATTTAACAACTGACGAAGGAATTGAAATAGCCATAAGAGCTATCAGAGCTGCTGCTGAACGTGACACTTATTCAGGTAATGGATACTTGGTTGCAAAAGTAGACAAAAACGGCTTTGAAATGTTAGATAATGAAAAAATTAATGAGATTCTTGAAAAAATATAAGTAAGCTAATTTTTCATAACTAACTATTTTTTATATAACAAGTGTAGATAGTTTGTGAAATATTACTAATTATAGCTTAAAACGCTTTCATAAACTATTATCCTACACAAACTTTTTTTGAAGGGATTATATGACTTCAGATATTTTAGAAGATATTAAAAAAGAGATTTTAAACAAGCTACCAGATGAAATTCAAGTTTCAAAAGTGGAATTTGAAGGTCCTGAAGTGGTGGTTTATACTAAAAATCCAGAAATAATTACTGAAAATGGCGATCTTATAAGATCACTTGCAAAAGAACTTAGAAAAAGAATTATTATCCGATCTGACAAAAGTGCTTTGCTTGAACCGGAAGCAACCATAAATAAAATTCATGAGATAGTTCCGGATGGAGCTGAAATTACCGATATATACTTTGACACCGTAACTGGCGAAGTGGTCATTACCGCTAAAAAACCAGGACTCGTTATTGGAAAATACGGAGTGACTTCAAGAAATATCGTTAAAAATACCGGATGGGCACCTAAAATTTTAAGAACCCCACCAATCAGCTCTGACATTATTGGAAAAATCAGAACTATTCAAAAGAATAGCAGTAAAGATCGAAAAAAATTATTGCAGAAGCTTGGACGTCAAATTCACCAAGGAAGCAAATACCCTAATGATTGGGCCAGAGTAACTTCAATGGGCGGATTTAAAGAAGTAGGACGTTCTTCCATGTTACTGCAAACACCAAACAGTCGTGTTTTACTTGATTGTGGTGTTAATGTTGCTGCATCAGATAATAAAAACGCATTTCCATATTTGAATGCTCCTGAATTTTCAATTGAAGAATTGGATGCAGTCATTATATCTCACGCTCACTTAGATCATTGCGGATTTGTACCTTACCTCTTCCATTATGGATATGATGGACCGGTTTACTGTACAACTCCAACAAGAGACTTGACAACTCTTTTACAATTTGATCATTTGGATATTGCCCACAGAGAAGGCAATCCACTTCCTTTTACATCAAAACATGTAAAGCAAGCGATTAAAAATACAATTACTTTAGATTACGGTGAAGTGACCGATATTTCACCGGACATAAGATTAACCTTGCATAATGCAGGACACATCTTAGGTTCAGCAATCTCCCATATGCACATTGGAGACGGAGCTCACAATCTTGTATATACTGGAGATTTCAAATATGAACCATCAAGATTACTTGAACCTGCAACAATTCGTTTCCCACGTGCTGAAACTGTTATTATGGAAAGTACCTACGGAGGTAAGGAAGATGTGCAACCTTCCAGAAACAATGCCGAAAAGGAAATGATGAAAACCATTTACAAGACCCTCAAACGTGGCGGAAAAATATTGGTTCCGGTATTTGCAGTGGGAAGGGCACAGGAATTGATGGTTGTACTCGAAGAATATATGAGACATGGAATGATAGAGGAAGTGCCGATTTACATTGACGGAATGATTTGGGAAGCTACAGCAATCCACACAGCAAGGCCTGAATACTTAAGTAAAGACTTAAGGGACCAAATTTTCCACATGGGCAGAAATCCATTTGTCTCAGAAATGTTTGAAAAGGTACAGAACAGAGACCAAAGAAAAGAGATTGTCGAATCAAAACAGCCTGCAATTATATTGTCTACCTCAGGTATGTTAACTGGAGGAAACTCAGTTGAATACTTCAAATGGCTATGCGAAGACGAAAGAAATACAATTATCTTTGTAGGATATCAGTCTGAAGGATCAATGGGTAGAAGAGTTCAGAAAGGCTGGAAAGAAATTCCTCTCGAAGATGATGATGGAAGGACAAGACAATTCTGTGTCAAAATGCAAGTCAAAACCATTAATGGATTCAGTGGTCACTCTAACAGACGCCAATTGATGGAATATGTTAAAAGACTTAATCCTAGACCTGAAAAAGTTATTACTTGTCACGGTGACCCTTACAAGGCTGTGGACTTGGCATCATCAATCCATAGGAGTTATAAAATTGAGACAAAAACTCCAATTAATTTAGATTGTGTAAGAATACATTAAGTAATAATTAAATATCATATTAAACATATATAGTAATAATATAAATTTTTAATAGGTGTGAACATGGTTACATATTCAGAATCCGGTGTTGATATTGATTTAGAAGCAGTTACTGTTTCCGCATTAGCTGACAAACTTAAATCAACATTGGAATGTAGAGATATAATTACAGACAGTGGTCATTACGCAGCTTTAGTTAAATTAGGCGATAAAGCTATTGCAATGAGTACTGATGGTGTTGGAAGTAAAATTTTGATTGCTGAAATGATGAACAAATATGATACCGTAGGTATTGACTGTATTGCAATGGTTGTAAACGACATATTATGTGTCGGAGCAGAACCGATAGCTTTAGTTGATTATCTCGCTGTTGAAAAACCTGACCCTGAAAGAGCGGCCGAAATTGCTGAAGGTTTAGTGACAGGAGCAATAGAATCAAAAATTGCAATCATTGGTGGTGAAACAGCTTCACTTCCAGGAATTATCAAAGATTTTGACCTTGCAGGAACCGGTATCGGATTTGTAGATATCGACAAAATCATTACCGGTGAAAATATCCAACCTGGAAACGTCTTAATCGGTATCAACAGTAATGGAATTCATTCCAATGGGTACAGTCTTGCAAGAAAGGCCCTGTTTGATGATGCCGGATTTGGTGTAGACGATAAAATGCCGAATGGCGAAACCACCATTGGTGAAGAATTAATCCGACCAACCGAATTGTATGTTAAACCTATTGTCAGCCTATTTGAAAAAGAATATAATATTAATGGACTTGCTCACATTACCGGAGGAGGTTTTACAAATCTCAGACGTCTGAAAAAAGGTGTTGGATATGAAATCAACAATCTTCCGGAAGTTCCTGAAATATTCAAACTTATTTATGAACAGAACGTGGACATCAAGGAAATGTATAAGGTTTTCAATATGGGTGTCGGTTTTGTTGTTATCTGTGAAGAAGGTGAAGCAGAAAAAATTATGGAAACCTTGAAGCAATATTGTAACTGTCAAATAATCGGTAAGGTTACAGATGATGAGAAGATTACTGTTAAAGCTTTTGAAGGTTCTGAAATCGAATACTAAGAGGTGTGTAAATGAAGATAATGAAAGATAAGGAAATGGATCTTGTAAAAGAAATATTGGCTAAGCTTGGAGCTAGCGAAGAAGATCAACAATTAGTTGCAGAAGCTACCGTAGATGCAGATTTAAAAGGATTTACATCCCATGGACTTGGAAGATTTCCACAATACCTAATTAGTATTGAATCAGGCACAATCAATTTAAAGGAGAACATTACTATTGAAAAAGAGACTCCTGCAATCGCATTGATTAATGGTAACAGCGGATTTGGACAGGCAGTATCCTATAAGGCAATGCAAATTGCAATCAAAAAAGCTAAAGAAATGGGTATTGCATGCGTTGGTGTTCACAATTCCAATCACTTCGGAGTTACCGGATTTTACTCTGATTTGGCATTGCGTGAAAACTGTATCGGCCTTGTTTTAGCAAATACAGATCCTGCCATTGCACCTTTAGGAGGTAAAGACGCATTGATTGGAACAAACCCTCTTGCACTGGGAATTCCATCCGATTCATACATTACCGTGGATATGGCAACCTCTGTTACCGCCCGTGGAAAAATAATTGAATCAAAAAGAAAAGGTCTTGATTTACCAGATGGTTGGGCATTGGACAAAGATGGAAACCCAACAAATGACCCTGAAGCAGCACTTGAAGGATCAATTTTACCGTTTGGCGGATTCAAAGGTTATGCATTATCATTATTAATTGAAATTTTAACCGGACCATTGGTACAGGCAGGTTACGGTTTTGGAGTTAGCGGTACCGCTTCACCAGATAAAGACTGTACTAAAGGGGATTTATATGTTGTAATTGACCCTTCCAAATTTGGTGACTTTGATGAATTTAAAGCAAATACTGAAGACTTCATATCCCAAGTCAGAGCAACCGGCGAAACAGTAGCTATTCCGGGAGATTTGGAAGTTAAAAGAATTGCTGATGCTGAAGCCAATGGTGTGGCAATCGATGAAAAATTATATGAACAATTAAAAGGAATCTGTGATGATTTGGATATTGATATAGATTCCTATGTTGAAGAATAATCCTATTCTTCATTACTTTTTTTAATTAATTATTGCACATTTTAAAAAAAATTATTTTAAAATAAATTTAGATTTAAAAATCCTAAAAAAATAGTGAAATAAAACAAACCTTTAAATGTAAAAAAATACCAATATTTTAATACTGAAAATCATAAACCCTTTTTTTAAAATATGATTTTCATATAAAAGGAGGAAATAAAGTTATGAAACTTAAAAACTCTTATATCTTATTAATAGCAATGGCAATATTCCTATTAGTAAGTATCGGGTCTGTTTGTGCTAGTGAAAACATCACAACTGACAGTGATGATGTATTAGCAGATGCAGATACAGACGTTGTCCTTGCTGATGAAGATATCACTGGTCAGGACACAAATCAAGAAAAAACCAATACAACTGTTACTGTTAGTGGTTCAGATAGATATGGATATGACGAAGATAAAAATATCACAGTAACTGTAAAAAACAATGAAAGCGACGATATAGCTATTAATCAAAGTGAATTAAGTGTATTGAAAGAAAATACTGCAATCGGATTCACATATAATAATTCAATAATTAGCATAACCGACAAATTACCTGTTGGAGTCAATAATTTGACTATCAAATACTTAGGAAATGCTAATTATACAGGATCTTCAACTAATTTCTTATTAAATATATATGGAAATATGACTTTAGAAGTTCCAGAAACTATTGTAAGTGATGGAACTACAGTTGAAATTAATTTAAAAATAACTGATGGTTTAATAGATTATGTTGTTGAAGCCAACAAGCTAACATGCAATTTAACCTACATTGATGAAAACGGTAATGTCAAATCTAAAGTAATTGATGCATTCACCATTGAAAACAATACCGTAAGATTCTCAGCAGATGTGGGATTGCTCAAATCAAATTTAACAATTAACTATACTGAAGCAGTTGAACCGAAAACTGTTGCAATCCTAATATCAACAAGAGTTGATGCAACTGCTGAGTCCAGAATAAGAGACACTGAAGATAAAAACATTACCGTAAAGGTTTATGACGGTCAGAATAATCTGTTAAATGTGACCAAAGCTGATTTGAAAATTATTGACAATGGAAAAGAAATAACCGATTATGAATTAAACAATTCAGTTATTACAATCAGCAGTTTAGCTATTGGAGAACATAATATAACAATTAACTTCAATAAAGCATATTATAATGCTTCAAGCACAGACATTACAATTAAAGTCTGGGGAAATGAAACTTTCGCCCCACCAGCTACCGCAACTGTGGATGAAAACAAAGATGTAAACATTACATTAAACCTTAATGATGGTGTAGACCCAGTCGAAATCGATAAGGAAAAACTGAATATCACATTATTCTACACTCAGGGCAATCAAACTTTAAACAGAACATTGAAAAAAGATGAAATTACAGTCGATGGTCAAAATGTTATCTTTAAAGTTGATGAAAGCTTTGATTCCGCAAAAGTAGCTATTGTATATGCTGCTGAAAACAATTTAACCGCTGATGTGACCATCAAAGTTGAAACTGAAATTGATTGTGATGATGTAATTGTTAAAGGTCAGACCGAAACATTTAATTTCACAGTCACAGTTACCGCTAGCGATGAGTTTCCTTTAAACATTACTGGAGATAACCTTAAAGTTTATAATGGCGATAAAGCACTTAACGCTACTTATAATAATTCTGTAATTACAATCAACGATAAATTAACCTACGGAACATATAATTTAACAATCAAGTTCGCAGGTAATGATACATATGGCGAATCTAGTAAAGATATTGTCTTAAAAGTTTATGGAATTAAGGTAGACCCTGCTTCACTTAATATTAACTCCACCAAAAAAGGAGAAGTTAAATTAAACATTACTGATGGAGTAGACACTTTTGATTTCAGTAAAGAAAACCTAAACATAACTGTAAGCTATAAAAAAGGAAACGATACCGTAACCGTTAATGTCAAATCATGGGACATTACAAACGGCACATTATCATTTGAACTTGAAGATGCTAACTTTACAACAGCCACATTAACAGTTAAATATAATTCTACTGAAGCTAATGTGACTTTGAACAGAATCTACAATGTCAATCTCATTCCAGTTACAGTCAGTGCAGATTATCAGGATGGAAACTTTACATTTAGAATCATTGATATTGATGCAAATGCTCCATTGGCTGATAAAAGCGTTTCAGTTTCAATGACTCAAAATGGAAACAACATTTATTTCATTACAAAAACCAGTTCAGGGTCATACAACCTTGGAACATCAACTACATTGACAACTGATAAAGATGGTATTGCTACATTAGAAAATGCTAATTTCTATCCAGGATTGGTATTGTCCGATAAGATTTATGCCCCTGTTGGAGTGTATGAATTAACAATAACCGGATCAAATGCTGTTAAAGGTACTAATAAAACAAACATAACCATTAATGCCATTGATGTGAATATTGTTTTAGGTGCTTTCAGCGAATACTATGGTACTGATAAAAAAGTAACAATTACCGTAACCAATGCAAAAACTGGAAAAACCGTGTCAGGAGTTTACATATTGCTCAACATTACCGGCGCTACTTTATCCAGTCCAAGACAGATTACTGATGAGAACGGTACAGTTCAACTTGGTGTGAGCGGTTTGCCTACCGGAACTTACCAGATGACATTTGATTCTAATGATACTAACCTAAATGACAAAAAAGCTACAGGATCATTTACAATTAAAAAGATTCCTGTCGTAATTAATGGTAAAAATGTAGAAATCTATTACAATTCCGGTACAAGTTACACTATTAAAGTTACCAAAGACGGTAAAGGAGTATCTGGAGTTTATGTATTCGTAAGATTATACTCCACTTCCAAAAAGTATAATGATTATCTTTTCCTAACCAATGATAAAGGTCAGATTTCATTCTCTGCAGCATTGGCTGTAGGAAAACATAAGATAATTGTTACCTTAGCAGACACAAGATATGATGCAAGTCAAATTACCAAAACTATTACAGTTAAAAAAGCCCCTGCAAAACTCAAAGCTAAAAAGCTTAAAACATACTACAAGGCAGGCAAGCCATTTGCTGTTAAATTAGTTAACAAAAAGACTAAAACTGCAATCTATGCTGCAAAAGTTAACATTAAACTTTATGTTTCAAAGACCAGATACTACGAATACAACGGTACTACCGGAATGGACGGTAAAATCAGATTATCCCTTGATAATCTAAAACCGGGAAAATATAAAGTAGTAGCTTCAGGTGCAGACAATAAAAACTACACTGCTAAAGCAATTACAAGCAAAATTGTAATCAAAAAAGCTCCAACTAAACTAGCTCCTAAAAAGTTAACTGCAAAAAAAGGTGCTAAAAAATACTTTAAAGTCACAGCTACAAATAAAAAGACTAAAAAAGCAATTTCAGGCATTAAATTAAAAGTTAAAGTTTATACAGGTAAAAAATCCAAAACTTACACTGTAAAAACTAATTCAAAAGGAGTTGCTCAACTTAGCACTGCAAAATTAAAAGTTGGAAAACACAAAGTTGTTGTAAGCTCTGCTAACAAGTATTGTTCTGCTAAAAAAGCAAAATCAAGCATTAAAATTAAAAAATAAGAGAAATTAACTTTCTCTTAACCTTTTTCTTTTTTTAAAAATCATTTCACCAAATTTATATAATATTTCATTCTAATTATTAACATAGTATATCTATCGAAAATTTTTGCGATAAGAATACTGCGCAGGTGAAAATATGAAAATGAAATATTTAAGCATCTTTATAGCATTATTAATTTTAATCTTAAGTGTTGGAGCAGTTTCAGCAGCAGATGATAATAATGATACCATAAGTGTTGATGAAAACGGCCCCGATGATACTTTAAGTATTGATCAAAGCATTGATGATGTAAAAAGCATTGAGGAAGTTAACAGAGACGTTAAAACAACAAATTCAACTTCAACATCAACTACCTCAACATCAAATACTACAAATGCAACCAAAACAAGTGTAAGCACTCCTGATACAACTTTCTTATATAAAAGGAAAAGTACTTTGAAAATTACCATAAAGGACAAGATTACCAAAAAACCGATAAAAAATCTTAAAATATTGTTTACAATTAAAAACAATAAGAAAACAAAAACATATACACTTAAAACAAATGAAAAGGGAGTTGCAACATTCAATACCAAAAAATTATCTCCAGGATATCATAAATTCGTGATTACTTCAAAAAACAGCAAATATGAAGTAAACAAAAAGGATTATCTCTTTATTGGAAACCTATATGCAGATACTGTCAATATGGGAAAAACCAAAAAATTAAGAAACGGAGATGCAATTACCACATTTGTTCAAAAGAAAGATGCCCAATTCCAAAAAGGTGTAAATACCGATTCCTGGTGTACCGGAGGGGACAATTCAGACAATGCTTCCCCAAGTGCAAAATACACAAAAATCATTAAAGCAAAATTCTACTTTAAAAACAAAAAAACAGGAAAAATAATTACAAAAAAATCAAAAGGAGAATTGAAAGAATATAACGGTGAAGTTTATCGTGTCTTGCCTCGTGTAGATTTAATTGACGGATATACACCAATTAAAACCAAAATCTGGTATGTTCTTTCAAAACTAGAATAATATTATTTAATATTATTCTTTCTTATATTTTGCATAAAAACCATCAGTGTCCGCATATATTGCATAAAAACCGTATTCTTCAGCTTTTTTTATTGACGATTTTATATATTGCCTTCCCCAGGAAGTGATTGCCTTTGCACAATCAAAGGAATACCATCTGAAACGTGGAAATCCATAAATCCCATACATCGTATTTGCCAGCCTTTTAATGGCCTGCTGCTGAACATCCAATGCTTTTCTATCTGTTTCGTCAGTTGATGCTTTCATCTCACGTTTGATTCTAAACCTTTCCTGCAATATCTTATCGATAACCGATGGAATAAATCCCTGTGGAGATTTCTTAAATTTGACTCCATGTTCCGGAGAAATATTGTACTCGTCTTCGTTTTCAACCTCCCCCAAGGTCATTACATCCGGAGAAATGTTTTTGGAAATGATTATGCTTGGATATAGGCTTCTGAAATCGAACTGCACCAGATTTTCATGCAGACCCTTTTCAGGTTCCCTCACATATCCTCCTTCATTGTCCTCAGCAGAGGCCCTGTCGGCAAAGTTAGACCCCTGTTTATTTGGAACGACTTCATCATCAAAATAAGCCTGCTTTACCAAAAACCATTCAGCCTGTTGGCCTGTAGCCATACGTGAAACGTCAAAAAGTGGCTGACCAATGATACGTGTAAGTTCTAAATTAAGCGGCAAGGTCTGTTCTGCAATTTTCAATGTGGAGACAACGTCATCAAGAGAATAATCAAATAATTTATCTAATTCTTCGCCTTCATTATCCCAGAACTCCCAAATGCGATCGCCGGGAACGTCAATCTTTTCCTCACCAAAGAGTTCATAATAAACACGTTCAAGAGTATATCTGTCCAATGTCATGTATCTTCTCATGACAAGATACAGATCCACATGAATCAGGCCTTTAAAGGAAGCTGCATTCGCATATCCTCTTCTGATAAATTTGACATCGGATTCATCCATTCCAATATCCAAGTCAACACCCAGTATCTTTGCACGGTCTTTTAGATATGGAAAATCAAAGTTATCTGAATTATATCCTACAATGATGTCGACATTATTGTCTTTAATTATTTTTACAAACTCTTCAATCATTGCTCTTTCAGATTCCACCTGATTGACAAAATCCCCTCGACCTTTGGAGTTTGTTTTTGTGGATATGACCTGATTTATGCCAAAATTGCTTGAAACACCAATCATGATGATTTCATCTTCTTGTGAGTCAGGCATTCCATGAGGGTTCCTGACTTCCAAATCAAAACTCAGGATTCTGAAATTTCTAGGATATTCAGGCAGACGTTTCAGCCTATCGGTCAGCTTAATGATTTCAATATCCTGCTTTGAAGAATCCAAATCCATGAATTTATCCAATTTTTCACCAATGGCCAGCACTTCAGTCATTGGAATTACATCCCGATCCATCAGATAACGTCTATAAAATGGAATATCAAATTCTCTGATTTGAATAACGTTTTCCAGATCCCTTAAATCATCACGGTTTTTAGCCAACTCCTGAGGATGTTTAAAAGTTACTTTTATAAATTCCTGTTCAATCTGAAAGTCTTTTTTCAATACCCTTTCGACTTTAGTGACATCCAGATTGTCTTCAATTTCCAATATGGCATCATCGATATTATCTGAAACGACATATAAGTAAGGTTCAAACGTATCATCAATCAATATAATGTTTTTGTCTCCATCCTTTGAAAACAATCTTATTACTGGCCTTCCCTCAAAAGTAACATAGTCAATATCCAAAATAACCACGTTTTTTTGCATCATGAATCCTCCAAGAGATATTCCCTTCTGAAATTATCCAAAACCACATAAGTAATCCCTAAAATCAACGGACCTACAATAAAACCTACAATTCCATATACAAGAGGTCCGGATAAAAATCCGATAAGCAGGATTAATGGATGTATATCTGCATAATGGCTTGATAGGGCTGGACGAATATACATATCTATCGTACTTAGGAAAAATCCAAACAGCAAAACAACGACAGCACGAGGATAATTCCCTGACATGATATCTAAAAAAAACAATATCCAGTAAATCGGCCACGGCCCAAATACCGGAATAAGCTGTAATATACCAGTTATAACACCTAAAAAAATTCCATATGGATATCCTAGAAGGGAATATCCGACTGCGGCAAATATACCGATTATCACGGATGTTAAAAAGTGTCCGTAAAATATGCTTCTTAAAACATCCTTTACCGATTCCACAGTACTGTCGAAAAAGCCAATCGAATCGCTTGGAACAAAAGACCTGACAAACTCCAAACATTTGTCTCCGTCACGGGCAAAGTAAAAGACTGAACAGATGAGAATAAATAAATCTAAAAAGATATTCATTAAGCTGCTTAAAAACTTTACAAGATAGTTTAGAACATAACTGCTAACTTCATGAATAGATGAACTGATTGTTGCAGATATTGAAGCGATGTCAAATTTCCAAGGCAAGTAGGATGAAACTGATGCAAGTGCGCTGTTGATATCCGAATAGGAGTTTGATGCCACAACCCCTGACAGCATTCCTGACAGTTCGATTGCAATATATGCCACCAAAATGATTATCGGCACCAGTATAACAAATATTGCAAGCAAGATTGATATTGAAGAGTACTTTAGCTTAGATTGAATTTTGAGAGCCACCGGCCGCACACCATATGCCAAAATAGCCCCTAAAACTATCATGTTTAAAACAGGAAATATGAACATTAATGAAACTGCCAGTAAAAATATTATGATTAGTACCGGCGGAGTCAAATGCTCCTTAATGTTTTTTCCCATTTTATCAATACCTCCATTAATATTTTACACCAGAAGCATCTCTTCTGTATTTTCCAAATTCTGTAATCTGTTTTATTTTGTTTTCCTCAAAAACAGGTCCTTCAACACATATTCTCCATCCTTCACTGTCTACACAGCACTGACCACACACTCCCAGTGCACATTTCATATATCTTTCAAGAGAATATTGGCCAGGTATGTTAGATGCTTCAAGGATATTGAATATTCCTTTCATCATTATCTCAGGACCGCAAACAAATGCATAATCATAAGTCCTATCTTCAAGCAGACCGCTAAGGCAATCTGTTGCAAATCCTTCAAATCCGAAACTTCCATCATCGGTGCACGGATGAACGGCAACACCCATCTCTTCCAAAGAGTCAACAAACAGCAATTCGTTTTCTGTTTGAGCGGCAGATATGGCCTCAACTTCATTGTTTTCCGCAAGATAGGTTGCTATTGCATTTATAGGAGCCATTCCTACGCCACCACCAATGGCAATAATCCTTTTGTTTTCAAAATCAGTGTTAAAACCATTTCCATAACTGCCCCTGACACCGATTTGGTCTCCAGCTTCAAGATTATGCAACTGAGAAGTGAATTCTCCAATATTTTTAACGGTTATTGCAAGTTCATTGTCATTGATCTGTGATATTGACATTGGCTTTTCATTATTAAAGTTCCAAACCATCAGAAATTCGCCTGGATTCGGCATCCCAAGTGTTTTGAAATCCCAATCGAATTTGAATGTCTTGATTGTAGGAGTTTCAGTTATGATATCTGTAATCTCAACGATCTTTGGTTCATTAATCATGTGCAATCCCCACCATTTCATCAATTGAACTATAACCTTTATCTGCCATGAATCTCTCCAAATCATGGTTAATTCTACTGAATACCTCTACACCCTCATCCATAATGGCAGTACCAATCTGAACCGCACGAGCGCCGGCAAATATGAATTCGACAACATCTTCATAAGTGTATACTCCTCCAACACCGATCAGCGGTATGTCGACTGCCTCATATACCGAATAAACATTGCTGATTGCAATCGGTTTTATAGCACGGCCACTCATTCCGCCAAATTTATTTGACAAAACAGGTTTGGCCACATCGATATTGATTTTCATGCCCGGCCCTAGAGTATTGATTAATGATAAGCAGTCCGCTCCAGCATCTTCGCAGGTTTTTGCAATTTCTGTAATGTCTGTTACATTCGGAGTTAGCTTGGCAATGATGGGCACTTCCGCCACATCCTTGGATGCGGATACAATCGTGTGTGACAAGTCACAGCTCTGACCGATTGAAGCTCCATAACCGTCCATAGCATGAGGACAAGATATATTTAACTCAATCATGTCAACAAGACCCTGAACCTCACTGACAAGAGCTGAAAACTCATCAGGTGTCGCCCCATAAATAGAAGCGATAACAACATTATTTTCACGTTCAATTCTGCCCAATTCCTCTTTGAAATTTTCAACGCCAGGATTTGAAAGTCCAATAGCATTTATTATTCCCCCATCAACTGCAACAGTTGTAGGATTTACATAACCCGGATGAGGATTCAGGGAAAATGATTTGGACACCACCCCTCCTGCTCCGGATTTTAAAATCCAATTCATTGATGAAGCATTGCTGCCCATAATTCCTGCCGCCAACATCAATGGATTTTGAAATTCAACTCCACAAATATTTGTCTTTAACATAGTACCATCTTTGTAATTAATTATTTAATTAGTTTTTGTTAATTTATCAATAATTTCCTGATATTTTTCATTTTGTAATTTTAAACTTATGACATTAGTCTTATTGGATTTTACAATTTCTTCATTAGATTTTGTGAGTTTATCAATCATTTCATCTTGTTTTTTAATAATTGAATCCTTCTGAGCCAGCAAATCCTCGTAGCTTTTGGAGATTTTTCTAAGCTGTATTTCCAACTCCTGAGAGTTTGAGCTGATTTGTGTTTTATAGTCATCGATTAGAGACCTCAAATATCTGACCTGATCCTGTTTATCTTCAATGATTTTGTCCTTTTCGAGTATTTTTTCATGAAGCTCATCCAATTCCTTGATTCTTGCCTTGTCATAATCGATTTTAGTGTCAAGCTTATCCTCCAAATTTTTCTTTTCATATTTCAGTTTAGTGGAGTATAGCTTTAGCTTATTGATTTCCTCATTTTTTGAATCCAACTCTATTGACAACTCATCAATTTCCGCATTTTTAAGTTCAATCTCATTTTTTAAATCTCGAAAACTTTGCTTTGACATACAGTTAATACTTTAATTCTCATAATAAAAATACTTATAAAAAATAAAATGAATAAATTATTGCATGGAATGCTATATTACTTATTGTGTTAAAGGATTTTTCGCTTTTAATAGTGAAAATGAATTGATTTCAAAAAAATTATTTCCCACAGATGAGATAATTGACAGATTGGCAAAAATCAATGATAAAGAGATTGTTAAAGAGGAATTAGAAATTATTGAAGAAGTTTCTCAAGACTATGACACAATCATAATTGAATCAAATAAACGATTATCTGATTACAGCAATGATAAAATCATGATTGAAACCCCAAACCAGGCAGGAGAATTCTTAAGAAGCAATTACGATAAGTTTGATTTGGATGATGAGAAAACAAGTAAAATCTATCAGAATTTTGCAATCTATAAAATTAAAAAAGAATCTGCAAGCGAGGACAAGCACCTAATACAGGCAGTAAATTCAATCGATGAAATTGATGATGCCATTTCAAAATTGATTGAAAGAATCAGAGAATGGTACGCCCTATATTTCCCTGAAATGGATGTAATCAGAAACAATGAAACCTACATTAAATTGATTTCACAAAACAAAAGCAAAGAAGAAATCCTGAAAGCAAAGCCTGAAGCATTCCCACAGGACATTATTGATTTAGAAGAAGACATAAATCTGATAGACCTGGAAATAATGAACAATTATGCAAAATCCATTTATGAACTCCAGCAGTCACGGAAAAATATTGAAAATTACATTGATAGCAAGATGGAAGCAATTGCACCAAATTTAAGACTTTTGGTTGGACCAACATTAGGTGCGAAACTAATATCTCATGCAGGAGGATTGAAACGCCTTGCAATGTATCCATCAAGCACAGTTCAGATAATGGGTGCTGAAAAAGCATTATTCAGACATTTGAAAAGTGGAGACAGACCTCCGAAATATGGTTTAATCTATCAGCATCCTCAGGTACGCGGTGCCAAATGGTGGAATCGAGGAAAAATAGCAAGAATGCTAGCCGGAAAGATTTCATTGGCCGTAAGACGAGATGTATTTACTAAAACATTAGATGAAAATGTTTTTGAGGAATTTAAAGATAAAGTTGAAGAAATAGAAAAAAATAATCCTTTTCCAACAAAAACTACTAAAAAAAGGAATGAAGAAAAATCAAAATCTAAAAACAAGAAGAGAAAAGGCAAAAAGAAAAGGAAAAGGAGGTAGCCCATGAAAGTTTATTTTAAGGACGGAAATGTTGCAACTAAAAATCTAAATCCCGGAACATCTGTTTACGGAGAAGAATTGATTAATGAAGATGAGGAATATAGGATCTGGAATCCAAGACGTTCAAAATTAGCTGCAGCTCTTTTAAATGGATTAAATAATTTAAAGCTTGAGAACACCTCAAAAGTACTGTACCTTGGCGCATCAACCGGAACTACAGTTTCGCATATTTCAGACATCGTAATTGATGGGAAAATTTATGCCGTTGAATTTTCACCTACAACCGCTAAAAAATTAGTTCAGCTTTCTCGTCAAAGACCCAATATTGCTCCGATTTTGGGTGATGCAACCAAACCCAAAGGATATTTGAACTATGTCGAAAAAACAGATCTTGTGTATTGCGATGTGGCTCAACCCACTCAGACACAACTTTTCATGAGAAATATGAATTTATTTGCTAATGATAATGGCGTTGGACTTTTGATGATTAAAGCAAGAAGTATTGATGTCGTTCAGAAACCTAAAAAGGTTTTCAAGCAACAAGAGAAAATTTTAAAAGAGAAAGGTTTTAAGATTATTGAAAAAGTGAAACTGGAACCTCACGAAAAAGACCATATTGCATTGTTAGTGGAAAAAAATTTTTAAAAAAATCGCCTGATTTAATGTGATACTTTTAGAAAAAATAGCTCTGAGAGAAATAAGCATTAAAGTATATCAAGCTTTTGCTATTCACAACCCAATATCTTATTTCACATGCAAAATACATTTTTAATATCCTTTTTTTTATCATTAAGGAATTTTTTCCTAAAAAAATAAGTTTTATATATCCTATTTGAAATATTAATATTTATATAAGCTTGTTATACAATAGGAGGAATTTTTATTAAACATAAAGTTATTATAGCTACGATGATTTTATTTGCTTTAATCAGTTTATCTTGCATAAGCGCAGCAGATAATACATCAGATGAAATAATAGCACAAGATAATGGCATGGATGCTGATGAAATAGTGGCGCAAACCAATTTATATACTGAAGAAAAATTGACTGATGGAGAAAATGATATAAGTGATTTTTCAACTTTGAATGGAGAAATTGCCAACTCAACAACAAGCACAATACAACTAACAAAAAATTATACTTATAACCCCAAAAAGGATTCAAATTATACTGATGGAATTGTAATTGACAAGTCTGGTTTCACTGTTGACGGACAAGGACACACCATCAACGGAGCAGGACTTGCAAGAATATTCAATATTACGGCAAACACTGTTACATTAAAAAATATTAACTTCATAAATGGTAATGCTACAGATAATGGTGGTGCAATATACTGGTATGGAAATAATGGAACAGTAAACAACTGTAACTTCACCAACAACCAAGCAAAACTAAGAGGCGGTGCCGTCTTCTGGTGCGGAGTTAATGGAACCATAAAAGACTCCAATTTCATAAACAACACCGCAACAAAATTTAGTGGTGGTGCAATCCAATGGGATTCCAATTCTGTTAATGGAACAGTAAATAACTGTAACTTCACCAACAATCAAGGATCACAAAGAGGAGGGGCAATTTACTGGAATGGAGTTAATGGAAGAATTAAAAACTCTAATTTTGTAAATAACACTTCAATTAATGGAGGCGCACTTTTCTTTGACATTAATGCTCATGATGGTTCTCTAAATAATAGTTGTTTCATTAAAAATAATGGAACCGACGGTGGTGCAGTCTATTGGGAAGGAGAAAATGGAATAGTGAACAACTCCCATTTCATAAGCAACACAGGTTCCAATGGCGGTGCAATTAGCTGGCAAAAAAGACATGGATTAGTGAACAACTGTAATTTCATGAACAATAAGGCAGATAATGGTGGTGCAGTCTATTGGGAAGGAAGTAATAGTACACTAGATACCTGTAATTTCACTAACAACCAGGCATCCAATGGTGGTGCAATATACTGGTATGCATATAATGGAATAACAAACAATTCTAACTTCGCCAATAACCGCGCAGATAATGGTGGTGCAGTCTACTGGAATGCATATAATGGAACAATTAACGACTCTCAATTTACCAACAATACAGCGGAATCTAATGGCGGTGCGATAGCCGTTAATGAAGGAGCAATTAAAAATGCATCATTTAGAAATAATCATGCACAATTCGGAGGAGCAATCTACTTTAATATGAATGGAACAATCGACAAGTCTACTTTCACAAACAATAACGCTGAGGATGGGAGAGCAATTTTAACTAATGGAAATCTCACAATCAGCGATTCTGGATTTATCGGTAATGGTGAAAATTGTATTGATGTTAAATCAGGGGCAAAATTAACTTTAAATAATGTTTCAAGTGATGCCAAATTAGTAAATGATACAATAAGCATGCGGATTCTTGAAGTTGGAGATGTTGTTTACGGTAACAATGTCAACATTAAAGTTCAACTAAACAGCAGTGTCATATCTCCATTGAGTATCGGTAAAGTAGTTGTTAAGGTTAATAATGTTGAATATGGTGCTGATGTGAAAGATGGAATTGGAATAATTGTTATTCCAGGATTAGATGCTGGAAGTTACAATGCAAATGTTACATACATTGACAATAATGTATCAAGATCTGAAATTCCTGTTAATTTCACTGTAAATAAAAAAGACATTACGATTAATGCGAAAAATGCTGCATATGTCATCAACTATGGTGGAACATACAAAGTTAGTTTCACAAATGTAACCGACAGCACTGAAGTAACATTCACATTAAACGGCAAAAACATCACAACATCCACCATCAAAAATGGAGCCGCTTCAATAAAATTAACTGCAAAAATCTTAAAAACCGCTAAAACTGGTAAAAAGAACCTAATTATTGAAATTGGAAATAATAATTACATCCCAACAAATAAAACTGTCAAAATTACCATAAATAAAGAAAAAACAAAAATAACCGCTAAAGCAAAAACATTCAAAAGAACTACAAAAACCAAAAAATACGTAATTACCTTGAAAAACAGCAAAAACAAAGCAATGAAAAAAATGAAAGTTACCTTAAAAGTTAAAGGTAAAACATACGTTGCCAAAACCAACAGCAAAGGTAAAGCAACATTTAAAATTACCAAATTAACTAAAAAAGGAACTTACAAAGCAGTTATCAAATATAAAGGAAACAACTATTACAATAAAGTAACTAAAAATGTTAGAATTAAAATAAAGTAGGTGCAACACACATCTACCACCATTCTTTTTTTATTAAAGTTTATTAATATGCTTCCACGTCATCAATTAGTCTACGATTGCGAATTAATTTAAAGAAAGAAATACATCCTACAGACACAGTAATCAACTGTATAATCACTGATGTGAAATCAAATACGCACCAGAAATAGATTATGTAAAACGATTCATTAATGATGAAACTAAGTTTAATCCATTTGATATCCTTACACAAGTAATTGCATATGGTGATTTGAACTGTTGCAATTATTGGAATCAAACCAACGAGACCCAAGTTATTTACCGCAAAACCTATAACAGTAGACAATACAACGAAAAATATGGCCCACATGATGGAAAATCTCTCTTTATAAACCATACACAGCCTTATTGTAACCATTGCCATGACTACCATGCCGACGTATGAATTAAAGAAAAATGATGCAATAATCAGTATAAAAGCATTTAGTATTTGGTATTTATACGCTTTTTTATCATCATTTACCCATAAACTAAAGATTACAAATATTCCGGCAAATAATGAAATAAGGTTTCCAGCAATAATATTCCAGGGCAGATACATGTATAATCATTTATTTTTTATCATTTTTAATTTCTTGCAGTTCCTTTTCTAAACGAAGAGTTTTATTTTTATATTCCTCTAATTCCTGCGATAACTCAATTATTCTATCGGTATGCACATCAATGATATCATTATTTGTTGAAATGTTTTGTGTGTTTTCCTGAATTTCCTTTTCAAGTTCTGTTGAAACTTCATCTTTTTTCTCAATTAAAAACATGGAAAACAATACTATCCCAAGCACGGCAGTAAAAGTCATTGGGGCATAAAGCGCATTGGCAATGATTAATCCCTGTCCTCCGGAACTTAAAACTGATATTATAAACATGTCAAATCCACTATAGAGAAGCATCATTAGCGCACCGTTGAATGGATTTAAAAATCGTCCATTACTCCATTTATAGATTAATCCACCTATAATACCACATAGGATTGTTGCAACGGCACATGGAAGTGCAGTGGGTCCTCCGAGGAAGTATCTCCAAACACCAGATATGAGTCCGACAGGAATTCCAACATAAGGCCCTCCGAATAATGCTGAAATCATCACAACCAAGCTTCTTGCATTGGCAGGGATTCCGTTAACGTTTAAAGTGAAATATGATGACAAAATTCCAAGGACTGAAAATATGATGATTTGCCATATTATTGTTTTTCTTGAAATTTTGCCCTTAACAGTAGCTTTGAAACTTTTGGATTTGGCAGCTATAAATGTTAAAATCAATATAACAGATAGCATCCGAAACATCTCTAAAAATGGAGCCCATAAAGACTCCCCATTGGCAGATTTGTTAAAATAAGAAACTGTAATACTCAGCAAACCGATAATTACCAGATAAGCGATTTCATAAATGGATCCGTCAGTAATTTCTTTAAGTTTTGGAAGTCGAGTTGAAATAAATCCTAAAATGATAATTGCTGAGATAATTGTGCCTACTTCATGCAATATTGAAATATCTACATGTTTTTCAATAGTCATATATTCAAATAGGTTAATGAAAAGAAGTATGTTGAATATAAACAGTACTGTCAATAAGAGTGCTATTTTTTTATCATTGCGCAGGTTATTTTTTAATCTGTCAATCATAGAACTTCCAACAAGTATATCTTATTCATTGTTCAATGGGAATTAAATTGATTTATCTAATATGTGAAAGAATACTCCGACCTCTACAGGTCGGAGAGGTTCAACAATGGAATCATTTCACACCATAATTCATTTATGGATTAATCCTTCAGGGATGTTGTAATCCTCATACTTTTTAGCGATTTCATCAACGGTTCCATCTTTAAACATTTCATCTAAAGTTTTTTGAACTTGATCTTTTAAATCATCGTTTCCTTTTTTAAATCCGATTCCATACTGTTCATAGGATAATGGTTCATCAAGGATTTTGAGATTACTGTTGGCAAAATTTTCTTTGAGATGGTAATCTGCAATTCCAACATCTGCTATAATCGCATCACAAACGCCTGATTCCAAATTCATGAATCCGGTATTGTACTCTCTTATTTCGGTTAACTGGGCAAAAGAGTTTTTCAGACTTTCATTTTTTTCATTCAGACACTGCAATGCTGAACTTCCTTCCTGAACTTCAACATTTTTACCTTTCAAATCACCGGGAGTGCTTATTCCAGAATCATTTTTTACAATTATTACCTGTGAATTGTTAAAGTAAGGGTCGGACCATGTATAATCGTTTTCTCTTCCGTCAATTGTGAATTCACTCCAAATACAATCGACAGCATTGGAATTGAGCTCCACTTCCTTAGTGTTCCAATCAATAATCGGTTGGGCTACAAAAGTCCAATTATTTCTATGAGCTACTTCTTCGGCCAATTCCAAGTCAAAACCAGTATAGTTTCCATCATCATCTTTGTAGGTGAATGGTGGAAATTCTGCATTGAATCCGACAACAAAAGTAGTTTCATTATTTACATTATCGGATGCATTATCTCCAAAAATATCAAAGAACCCTTCTGCACTTGCACTACCAATCATTAATAAAGCTGCAAGAATTACTGTTAAAATTAATAATATTTTTTTCATAAAAATCCCTAAAATAATATAGTAACTATTAATTTCCCCATATTATAATATAACAATTTAGACTGTTAAATTATAAATATTGGCGGTTGAAATCTATAATTTGAAAAATTTAGACCATTTTACCTTTTGTTTGGTGTCTTGTATTAATCTGTCGGAGGTTTTATCTTCCTGATAATTTTTTTTCAGCAATTGCTGTTTTATTTCCGCATCAAAACCGGCATCAGATATTTTTTCTAATAAAATCTCTTCATTTTTTTGTTCTTCAACTTGAGAGATAATTTCACCTTGAATTCCAAAAAGAAGATCAATTGCCTGACCAACATCAACACCTTTTGATTTTAAAATTTCAACTCTTTCAAATTGCTCATCTGTTAATTCAATTTCCATTTTTACCATAACCTTACCTCCTACTAATTAAATTTATACATACTCATTTAAATTATTATCTAATAATTAAACATTTGTCATAACATGCATTATTCAATAGCGGAATAATTTTTCACTATTATTGGTTATTTTTTAAAGATTTTAACAATAATTAGATTATTGACAAGCAACAACATTCAAAAGAACCATCAATATCAAAATCAACTACATGCATTAAATCTAACAAGAAACAATTAAATTTTTCAATACTAAATAAAAATCAAAAGACTCATATTGATTTAATTTTTCACAACATTGCCAAAAAGAAATAACCTCCTTCAATTCTTAAAAAGATATCCTCACAATGCACAAATTAATATTGCCACATTATAAATTACTTAATTTAAAATATTCCAAAAAGTTATTAAATAAAATTCACAATCAATAATTTTAAAATAAAAATTATCCGAACCAGAAACATATGAAATTCAAAATAAAAATTCAAGAGATATTAAAAGAGAATGACTGAAAATTTTTTTAAAATAAGCAAAACCTAAAACAACACCCCCACGAAAAAGACAATAATGCCTTATCAATGTAAGAAACATCTTTGAAAAAACCACCTAATTTTTGAGTGATAATGAGCTAAAAAATACTTCTAAGAAAAGTAAAAAATTACTACAAAAATCGCTGAAAAGTATTACTTAGATACTTCTCAAAATATATCAAGCTTTTGCAATCTACTCTATTAATCAATATCACATCCCCCCATAGTTATGTTAAAAATAATTTTATAAAATTATATAAATATTTAGACACAATATATAATTAATATAAAGTTTTTATACAAATGGGAGGAATTTTTATTAAGCATAAACTTATAATTGCTACTATAATTTTATTTGCTTTAATCAGTTTATCTTGTATAAGTGCAGCAGACAACAATGCAACTGCCGAAATAATATCACAAGATACTGGCATAAATGTTGATGAAATAGTAGCACAAGACAAAGATATAAATACTGAAGAGATATTGACAAATGGAGAAAATGATGTAATTTCATCTTCAAACGGAGAAATTTTAAATGCAAAAGATAACGGGACTTTCAAGGATTTGCAGATTAAAATCAATGCTGCCGGAGAAGGTGGTGCGATTAATTTAACAAATGATTATACTTACAATGGAACAGATGAAGAAATAATCATAAATAATGCCATTACTATCAATGGTAATGGTTTTACAATTAACGGTTTGGAAAAATCCAGAATATTCAACATAAATGCTTCCAGCAATATTGTTCTAAACAACATTACATTTTTAAACGGTAAATCTGATTTGGGTGGAGCCATCATATTCAATAATGACGTTTCAAATGTAGTCATTGACAACTGTAAATTTATAAACAATGCTGCTACTAAAAATGGTGGTGCATTATATGTTAATGGCGCTTTTACCAGCAGTACCATTAAAAATACGGAATTTACAAACAATGCCGCTGATAAAAATGGTGGTGCAGCCTATATTTTCAACAGTACCAGCAAAAGTCTGTTTGAAAACTTGACTTTTACAAACAACAAGGCAAAAGGCGCAGACGGTGGAGCAATTAATTTCCATTGGGAGCTAAAAAACACAAGGTTTAACAACATCACATTCTACAAAAACAGTGCTAAAAATGGCGGAGGAGCAATAAACACTGATCAAAATGTAAATGATGATAATACATATGTTAATGTTAATTTCACTAGCAACACCGCATCCAAAGGTGGAGCATTAAACGGATATGGTCAATCACATGGCAACTCATTCAAAGGATGTTCATTTACCGACAACTCAGCCACCAATAATGGCGGAGCAATATATTACAAAAGAAACATACAATACAATATCTTTGAAAGCTGTTCATTCATCAAAAACACTGCAAGCAATGGTGGAGCAATAAACACCAATATGGCTTTCAATTACAATAGATTCTATAATGATTCATTCATTAACAATAATGCAACAGCAAATGGTGGTGCTTTATATGTTTATGATAAATTTACCAAAAATGCCATTGCTAATACTGATTTTATAGACAATGTTGCTGCCAGCAATGGTGGTGCAGTTTATATTCGTGGAAGTTCCAGCGAAAGTCTGTTTGAAAACTTGACTTTTACAAACAACAAAGCAAAAGGTGCAGACGGTGGAGCAATTAATTTCCATGGAGAAACCTCCAAAACAAGTTTCAACAACGTTACATTCTATAAAAACAGTGCTAAAAATGGCGGAGGAGCAATAAACACTGACAATAATGTAAATAATGATAATACATATGTTAATGTTAATTTCACTAGCAACATCGCATCCAAAGGCGGAGCATTAAACGGATATGGCCAATCCAAAAGCAACACATTTGAGAAATGTTCATTTGACAACAACACAGCCATCAACGATGGTGGAGCAATATACTACAAAGGAAATATTGTATCCAATGTATTTGAAAACTGTTCCTTCATCAAAAACACCGCAGGTGATAATGGAGGCGCAATAGGTACTTATAGATCTTTTATTTCCAATAGATTCAATGAAAGTCAATTTATAAGGAATATTGCAACTGTAAATGGTGGTGCAATTTATATTAATGCTTCCGTTTCTAATTGTAAAATCAATTCCAAATTCATCAATAATAATGCATTTCGAGGCGGAGCAATATTCTTTAACAATGAAACTGATAATGTTACAATTAATGGTTATTTTGAAGGTAATGAGGCAGAAAGAATTGGAGGAGCCATAGTTTTCCAAGCTAAAGCATCCAATAACATAATTTCCGCTGAATTTAATAATAACATAGCAAACAAAGCCAGCGGTGGAGCCATATTCTTCCGCAATCTCGCTGAAAACAATCAATTCGAAGGCATCTTCACAGCCAACTATGCAAATCAAGGTGGAGCAATCTTCTTCTACAATAAAGCAAACAATAACAAATTCAACAGTGAATTCAAATCAAATATAGTTAATTCATCTGGAGGCGCAATAGTTTTCTATGGAGCCACAAACGGCAATAACTTCACAGGATCATTCATCAACAACACTGCCTGGGGAATAAGCTCCGAAGATGGCAGCGGTAACGGTGGAGCAATAACCTTCACAGGCATATCAAGCAACTGCATATTTACATGTGACTTCATCAACAACACCGCCGTTAAACATGGTGGAGCAATAAACTACAGACAAACCCCACAAAACATTACATTCAACAGCAATTTCAACAACAACAAAGCATCATATGGAGCCGGAATCAATTTCTTCGAAAGCATCGAAAATTCAGAATTTAACGGAGCATTCATTGATAATAATGCTATTTATGGTGGGGCAATAGCCGCTAAATCCGGAGTTATTAAAAACATACTCTTTAAAAACAATAGTGCGGAATTTGGTGGAGCAATTTTCTTTAATGGTACAGGTACTGTAGAAAATTGTAATTTTACTAATAACATCGCTTCCCAAGATGGTGGTGCCATATACTCTGAAGAGAGTAAACTAACAGTATTAAATTCAAAATTCATCAATAACACTGCAGATGTTACTGGAGGTGCCCTATTTTTTGAAGGAGAAGAATTGTCCATATTTGAATCTGAATTTGTCAACAATACTGCTTTAGATGATTGTGGTGCAATATTTACTTACTCTAACAAAGCAACCATTATTAAATCAAAATTTGAAAGAAATAATGCACCCGAAGTTGGAGCGGTATATGTATCCTGTGGCAATGCTTTGATTAATGAATCAGATTTCATCAGTAATGTCGCAACAGATTTCGTTTCAGCAATACTGAATGCAGGTAATCTGACTGTTGACAATTGCCAGTTCATTGACAGTTCTGCAGATTCAGGATGCACAATACGCAATGCAATATTTTCTACTTTAACATTGTCCAATTCAATATTTGAAAGCGATTGTCTTAAAGGAAAAACAGTTGACAACAATTACGGAATTTTATACCTGCATAACAACACTATAAATGTTCAATCCAGTGAAATCCACAATTATGGTGGAAACATTACCTCTCCATGCACTGCAATAGTCATATCACGTACACCTTTCGTTTATGGGGTTAAAACCAGGTTATTTGCTTTTATTACTGATGACAATGGAAATCTGATTGAAGAAGGATATTACGTATACTTCAATGTAAACGGCACTTTGGTTGAGGCGGAATTCAATTTAGAAATAAGTGGATATGTGGCTGAATATGTGTTCAATAATTTAGGTCCGGTCGAAATATTCACTGTATGTCCAAACATCAACATAACCGATAATCAGGGCATTAACAGCACTGTTACTAAAGTAAAATCAACAATCAATGCATCAGATATTGTTTTTGATTACGGATTATTTGGCACTACAACAGTTACAGTAAATGGAGCTACTGGATTTAATGCGAATGTTGTAAATTGTTCAGATGCTTTTGTAGTTATCAGCGGCAATCAAATTTTTGTTTCAAATTTAGATGCTGGAAATTATAGCTTAAATATCACAACCATTCCAGACAGCGCCCATGAGTCTGTAAGCAGTATTGTTAAAATAACTGTAAATAAGGCAAATCCAACACTAATCATCCCTGTAACTGCATTTGAGTATGGTAAGGACATTGTTATTAATCCTATTCTTAATGGCATTATCAAAATTGATTTGGCTTTTGTTCCATATCATGATGAAGCAGTTGTTAATATTTCTGAAAATAATGTCATCACCATTTCCGGTTTAAGCATTGGAGATTATAAATTGGTTGTTTCAGCAATTCCTGATAAAAACCATGTAATGTCTGCTATTGTTCAAAATATTAGTGTTACCAAAATAAAAACACAATTAACTGCATCAAGTGTAACTGCCACATATAATTTGGCTAAAAAACTTGTCGTTACACTTAAAGATTCCAATGGAGTTTTAGCGAACAAAAAAGTGACAGTTAAAGTGGGCAAGATTTCAAAAACATTGAAAACCAATTCCAAAGGACAGGTTTCAGTTGATATCTCCAGTTTAGCTCCAAAAGCATATACTGCATCAATCAATTTTGCAGGAGATGCCAACTACAGTGCTTCAAGCAATTCTGTCAAAGTAACTGTTAAAAAAGCTACTCCAAAATTGACTGCGAAAGTGAAATCATTTAAGAAATCAGTTAAAACCAAAAAATACAGCATAACATTAAAAACCAACAAAAACAAAGCCATGAAAAAAACAAAAGTTACTTTAAAAGTTAAAGGTAAAACATATACTGCCAAAACCAACAGCAAAGGAAAAGCAACCTTTAAAATTACCAAATTAACTAAAAAAGGAACTTTCAAAGCAATTATCAAATATAATGGAAACAGTTACTACAACAAAGTAACTAAAAAAGTTAATATCAAAATTAAGTAGATGAAATTCCATCTACTTTCTTTCTTTTTTTAACATTAACATCAAATCATCTGTTGCAAATCTTCCAATTTTGATTGTAGACAATTTTCTTTTATGGAAATAATGTTCAATTGGTCTTTGATATCTTGTTTTGTGTCTTCATCACGGATGTCTTTTAAAGAGATTGTGTCAGTCAAAAGGGAAACATAGCCACCTATTGTAATTAAAATTGGCCAATTTTAAAAATTAATCTATGCCAAAAATAGAAACACCATCAAAAGAACAAGTAATTCCAAAAGTAACAACATACATTAAATCTAAAGAAAAACAAACAAATTTTTAAATTTTAAATAAAAATCAAAAAGTTCATATAGATTTAATTTTTCATGATCTTGGAAAAAAGAAAGAACATTAATCAATAACTCAAAATGTATACCACAGATACTCCAATTAATATCAACACCATCGAAATTACATGATGAAAAACATTCAAAAATTTTATCAACTATAACAAATAATCAGTGATGCAACAATACAACCATTCAAAACCCGAACCATATTAAATCCAAAATCAAAATCCACTTAATATCAAAAGAAATATTAAGATAAATTTTTTAAAAATAACCCAATCCTAAAACAAGACCAGTACAAAAAAGGCAATAATGCATTGTCAATACAAGAAAAATTTTTGAAAAAAATCACTTGATTTTCGAGTGATAAACAACTAAAAAATAACTCTGAGAAAATTAAAAAATTACTACAAAATCCGTCAGAAAGTATTACTTAGATACTTATCAAAATATATCAAACTTTTGCAACATCACTTTCTAATAGTTTTTATTCATCACAGTGCAACTTAATTCAACTATTATACCCCAATATAATAAATATTAAGAATAACTACATAATATTGTGGAAATGTGAAATTATGTTAAAAAATAAATATTTTCTTATAACGCTTCTAATATTTTTATTGTTTATTATCCCTACAACAAGCGCAAGTGATAATAATACTGATTTAATCGAAATAGACAGCAGAAATACAATTTCTGACAATATTATTCTAAATGTTGACAACACTGAAGACATCACATCTGTTGATGCTCCCCACAATGAATTGACAGACAATGACCTTAAAAATGATTCAATCATTTACTTGACAGATGGGGAATATGACTATAAACAGGAATACGAACACAGAAACATTACATTTATTGGTGAAGACACATCAAAAACCATCATCAACGGTAACGGAAGCACTATCTATATAACCGAATTTGTATCGTTCAACAATCTTACCTTGAAAAACATCAAAATCTACGCTCCCGAAAACCTGACCTCCTCGAATGTCATTTTCAAAGATTTCAAATATAAGTATTCTGAAGACTTCCCAACAGGAATGATTTACAACGGCTATAGTGACAGCAGCAATATAAATCTGGTGAATTGTACATTTTACAATAACACCATTTTAGATGCAGGCATCCTAGAAGTATATTACAGCACAGTGAATATTAAAGACTCAAAAATCATTGACAACGAAAATGTCAAATCAGATGAATATATAACTTATGGAATAATTTATGCATCCGAATCAAAGCTCAACATTTCCAACTGCGAATTTATTAACAACAAAATTGGATCTCCTTCAGGAGTATTGACCTGTGAAAAATCGCCAATCAATATAATCAATTCCAAATTCGTGAACAATACCTCAAAAAGCACCCCTTGTATTCGTGTAAATAAGGCTGACGCTTCAATTGATGGTTGTGAATTCATTAACAATACGGGCACATCTAGTTATGGGTCCATATATATGCGTAGCGGAAATCTTTACATATCCAATTGTGAATTTATAAACAATTCTGCCGGAAGAAGGGGCGGATCAATATATTATACAACTTACGACCTTTTTAATTTCACCGTTGACAATTGTACCTTTTATGATTCAAAAGCAAAGCAAACTGGAGGGTCCATTTATATCTCTTGCGGAAACATCAATATCAACGATTGTAAGTTTTATAATTCCCAAGCCGATAGGGGAGGTGCAATATTATTTGAAAATTTATTTAAAGATCCTTCTCAAATAAAAATCACCTCAACTGAGTTTATAAATTGCTCTTCAACATTAAAAGGCGGAGCAATATATTGTAGCGATTCAGATTCATTCAATGGATTTAATTTATCAATAGTTAATGCTAAATCAAAATATGGAGCAGGAATATTAATCAACAATTGTAATTCAACATTCAATAATCTGACTATAACAAATTCATCAAGCTTCATTGGAGCTTATTTCCACCAAAAGGGTGATTTAAAGTTAATAAACTCACTTTTTTCCTCAAATACTGGTAATTTTGGATCTGCCATATATCTAACAGATATGCAAAACGTACTAATTGAAAACAATACCTTCAAGAACAATACTGCCAACGGTTATGGCAGCACAATTTATATCGTTTGCAATTCAACTCAAGATTTTTCAAAAAATAATTATGAGAATAATTCAGCGAAAGAAAATAAAACCATATATGTCAATTACATTTCATATGATAAGGATAATCTAATAATTATCAGCAGAAATTACACATTTTTCATAGGCAATTATACTGATACTGATTACATCCCCCAGTATTACAATTTAGTTGACTTAAATCAGACCACTCCCGTTAAGGACCAGATGGATGAGGGTAACTGCTGGGCTTTTGCAGCAATTGGAGGATTGGAGTCAAATGTTTTAAAAGCACATAATTTATTACTGGACCTTTCAGAAAACAACATGAAAAACATTGCAAGTAACACATCACCATTCGGCTGGATTTATGAACCAAATTATGGAGGATATTCATATACACACATAGGTTACCTTGTAAGCTGGTTAGGTCCCGTTTTGGAAGATGATGATCCGTATATAGAGATTAGTCGATATTCAAATTTGTTTGATAGTGTATTTCACGTCCAGAATATTCTAAACATTAAAAGAGATAACTTCACAGATAATGATGAAATCAAAAAAGCGATAATGAAATATGGAGGAGTAGTATCCGCCATCTATTCAACAAATTCTGTTAAGCAGTATTACAATGAATCCATTTATTCCAATCATGAAATTGTTATTGTAGGTTGGAATGACACAATGGAAATACCTAATGCTCCAGGATTGGGAGCATGGATTTGTAAAAACAGTTGGGGCTCTGAGTGGGGAGAAGACGGCTATTTCTATGTTTCATATTATGATACCTCCTGCCCTTCAAAATCAGACTTTTTAGGCGCATCCGTAATCATATTCAACAGTACAATAAAATACGAGAAAAATTATCAGTACGACCAGGCACAAACTGATTTCATCAATACCCCAAATGATACAGTATGGTATAAAAACAGATTCAATGCAACCAACAATGAACTTTTAGCAGGAGTATCCACATATTTCAAGGAAGATAGCTTTTGGAATTTATCAGTTTATGTCAACAATGCTTTAAAATTAAGTAAATCAGGATTTTCAAAATCTGGATACTGGACAATTGAACTCGGAAAGGTCATCCCATTGGAAATTGGTGATGTATTTGAAATAGAATTCCAAATCAATCACAATAATGCCAGCGTCCCCATCTGTGAAGGGACAATATACGTCAATAAATTTTACAGCGAAAACATCTCATTTATAAGCTTTGACGGTAAAAACTGGACTGACCTCTATGATTATAACTGGAATAACGAAGGAGAAAACACCTTACAGGTAGCATGCATCAAAGCATTCACAGTGCTTAACAATGAATCATTTATGATGCTTTCACATCAAATCGAAAACCATGAGAATTATCTTGAATTAACAAATGATTATACATATACAGATATCGATGAAGGATTTATAGATGGAATCATAATCAGCAAAGAAAATTTCACAATTGATGGGAAAGGTCACACCATCGACGGAGCAGGACTTGCAAGAATATTCAACATTACATCAAACAATGTAACCCTGAAAAATATTAATTTCAAGAATGGTAATGCCAGTTATGGCGGAGCAATATACAATAATGGTAAAACAACCATAGACAACTCCAAATTCACTAACAATAATGCAACTGGAGGTAGTGCAATTAAAACTGAAACCGATATTATTATATGCAATTCAGAATTCATAGGCAATGGTGAAAATTGCATTGATGTTAACACAGGTGCCAAAATAACTTTAAATAATGTTTCAAGTGATATTCCATTGGTAACTGATACAATAAGCATGACAATTCTTGAAGCTGAAGATGTTGCTTACGGCAATGACATCAACATTAAAGTTCAAGTAACCAGTAGTGTTATATCCTCATTGAACAGTGGAAAAGTTGTTGTTAATGTTAAGGGTGTTGAATATGATGCTGATGTAAAAGACGGAATCGCAACACTTGTTATTTCTAACTTAGATGCTGGAAGATATAATGCAAATATTACATACACTGACGATAAAATTACAAGAGCGGAAATCCCTGTTAATTTCACTGTAAATAAAAAAGACATTACAATTAATGCAAAAAATACTGCATTTGTCATCAACTATGGCGGAACATACAAAGTGAGTTTCGTAGAGGTAACTAACAACAATAAAGTAACATTTACATTAAACGGCAAAAACATTGGAACTTCCACCATAAAAAATGGAATTGCATCAATAAAATTAACTGCAAAAACCCTAAAAATTGCAAAAGCTGGTACAAAGAAGATGGTTATTAAAATTGAAAACAGTAATTACAGTCCAATAATCAAAACTGTAAAAATTACAATCAAAAAGGAGAAAACAAAAATAACAGCAAAAGCAAAAACATTCAAAAGAACAACAAAAACCAAAAAATACACAATAACCCTGAAAAACAGCAAAAACAAAGCCATGAAAAAAACAAAAGTTACCTTAAAATTTAAAGGTAAAACATATACTGCCAAAACCAACAGTAAAGGCAAAGCAACCTTTAAAATTACCAAATTAACTAAAAAAGGAACTTACAAAGCAGTTATCAAATATAAAGGAAACGACTACTACAATAAAGCAACCAAAAAAATTAAAATTAAAATCAGATAGATGCAACACGCATCTACCATATTCTTTTTTTCAATTATATCGATCAATAATCTTTAAAATTTTATCACATCTCTGATGATGATTTTGACAAGATAGATAAGATTTTAAGAATCTGTAAAAAAAAAATAAATTTTTAATGTTTAAATAAAAATTAAAAGATTCATATAGATTTAAATTTTTATGGAATTATAAAAAAGAAATGATATCAATCAATATCCAAAAAAGTAAACACCTGATACTCCAATAAATATCAGAACATTAGAAATTGCATGATGAAAAACATTCAAAAATTTTATCAACAATAACAAATAATCAATGATGCAACATCACAAACATTCAAAACCCAAACCATATTAAATTCCAAATCAAAATCCACCCAATATCAAAAGAAATATTAAGATAAATTATTTAAAAATAACCAAAACCTAAAACAACACCACCACAAAATAGGCAATAATGCATTGTCAATACAAGAAAAATCTTTGTATAAAATCACCCAATTTTTGAGTGATAATCAGCTAAAAAATAGCTCTGAGAAAATTAAAAAATTACTACAAAATTCGCCAAAAAGTATTACTTAGATAGCTTTTTATACTATAAAATTAAATATAATATATGCTAATGCAAATAAAATAAAAGTTCATTTAAAAGTCCTTTAGGCTCATTCACTCTATTTATCACTCCATTTAACTGAATCCTAAAGGCATGAACTTATTTTTAAATAAAACTCATTTTAAAAAAACTTTTTTTCAAAGATTGATTTAATGTTTTTAATCTAAAAAGTATTACTACATTAGGCTTATAATCACCCATAGATTTATCGATTTTATCAAAAAATTATTTACTTCAAACTCAACCCATGAAGTTAGAATTACCCCAAAGAAAAAATTACATTCAAAAAACAAAATTAATTTTCAAAAATATATTGGAAATGAACCTCCCACAATGCAGTTCAGTTTTACCCCCACACATCATTCATAACTCCAAAGAGGACATGAATTTACTTCAATAATCTGAAAAATACGATGGATTAAATCACAATTAATATGAAAAATATTAAAAATAATTACCATTGATTAAATATGCAGAAAGCGAATAGAAAAAATAATATTTAATAACTCCAACATATAGATGAACTCATATCTTTGTAGAAATTACATCAAAAATGCTTTTTGCAACCTCTCTTTTTGAGGCCAAAGGAATTGTTAAAACTTCATCGCCAACTATCAAAACCTCATTGTTATCAGATCCGAACTGACAGTTCTCCTTTGAAATGTCATTGGCTATAACCAAATCGGTTCCCGCATCAACAATCTGTTTGCGGGCACAGTCAATTATCTCCTGTCTTGAGATATTGAATTCCGCCTTGAATCCAACCAAAAATATGTCCGGATTGATCTTTTTAATTTGGCGAATAATTTTTGTGGTCGGCTTTAAATTCAAAAATAAAGAACTTGAAGAATCAATTTTCTTATCAGATTTATCTTTAAATTCAAAATCGGAAACTGCTGCTGCGGAAATAAATATATCACAGTCAGGAATATTTTCCAGAACAGCATCATTCATTTGCTTGCCGGTCTCTACACGAACAACATTAAAAACAGAGGGAATTTCAACGCTGACATTAGCAACAATCAAGGTCAAATCAGCTCCCCTGATGTATGCTTCACGAGCAAGAGCCAATCCCATTTTACCGGAAGACTTATTGGTAATTCCCCTTACGGAATCTATTGGTTCATAGGTCCCGCCAAGACTAATCAAAATCTTTTTGCCTTTAATAATATCAATCCTTTTTATTTAAATTTATTGTTCTCAATGATTCAAGAACAATGTCCTCTTTTGAAGGGAATTTCGCCTTACCTTCATCCATTCTAGGTTTTATAAAGGATGCTGATTTTTCATTCTTAATTAAATCGATATTACCCTTAATGGCCCTATACATTGAGTCATGCATTGAAGGAACAAAGATGATTGGAGTATTGTGTCCCTGTGCAGTAATCAAAAGAGTGGAAATTGGATTATCGGCGATTTTATGAGCAAATTTAGAGATTGTATTTGCAGTAGCCGGAGCAACAAGAATCAAATCTTCCTGAGAATATTTTACATGCTCTATTTTGCCTGTCAGTTTGGTGACCACTTCCTGGCCTGTTGCAAATTCCATTGCATTAGGATGAATGATTTCACACGCAGCTTCACTCATAAAACACTTTACATCAGCACCGTTTCTTCTAAGTTCACGTGCCAGTTTAATGGATTCAGTAGCTGCAATACTGCCAGTAACACATAAAATAATCATTTAAAACACCTTATGTAATTTTGATATCTGATAAAATATAATCAAAGACATATAAATTTGACTCGAACTGATCCAAAGGTGCACTATATAATAGGACATAAGCCTGACCACCTTTTTCAAACCAAACCGCCTTGTGTTCCCTTTCAACACCATTATCATCATTGGAAGTGTAGACATATTCCAATGCTTGCCTATCTGCAATTACAGACTCTCCGGCAGAAACCAACTGGAAATTGGAATCATATTGCATGGATTTATAGGTAGTATTGACAAAGGTGTAGAAGTCACCTTCAACTGGCTTTTTTTCAAAGTTGATATTGACCTGACCAATTCCTGCAGCATCAATTGAATCCAATTTGGAAATTGACATTATGGAATAATTTGAATTGGCCTGGGAATAGCCCCAATCTGAAGGGTAATTAATGACCAAACCTCCTTTGGAAAGGGTTTGAATAGTGGTTTCCTCTTCAGGATTATCCTGTGCACTAATGCTTGAAACTAAAAATAATATAAGAATAATTGCTATTATACTTCCTGTTATGATTTTAGCCTTCATAATATCACCCTTTATTCATTACTTTCCCCCGAGTCCGAAGAACTGCCAGAGTCCGAAGAACTGCCAGAATCACTGGACGAACTACTTGAGTCACTTGACGAACTGCTTGAGTCGCTTGAAGAACTGCTTGAGTCATCCGTTGTGGTTTCAGTTGTAGTTTCCGTAGTGGTTTCCGTTATGGTTTCCACATCATTATCATCATCAGTAGTAAGGGAATCTGTCTGATTGTTGTCAGAAGTATAGTTGAAAGTTGTAGTATTGACTACAGCCTTAATTTCAGGGAATGCTGTGTCTTCAACAATGGCAACCACATTAGTATCGGCTACCGGTCCAGTATCCAGATTAAAAATACCATAAGCAACACCTGCAGTAAATGCAATGACAAGTACAAGAATTGCAATTAGTCTAAATGCTCCACCGCCTGATGATTTTTGTTTTTTATTGTAGGTGGCATCTTCTTTTTTAGGATTTATAATATATTTTTGAACTAAATCTTGTTGTTCTTTTTTCTTATTTCTGGTAGGTTTTTTACTTCTTTTTTTAGTTTTGGAAGTGGTCGGTTTACCTTGCATAGACCTAATTCGTTTGGTGGCTTCCATTGCATCAATAGAATTCAGCTTATCTTCATATTTAGAACGAAAATAACGATATTTCTCAACAGAAATCTTACCAGACTTATAATCTGCTTCCAAACTGTTCATAATCTGAAGAAGTTTATCTCTTTCATCTGACATGCCTACCCTCCCTGAAATTATTATAATGTAAATTATATTCAAACATTAATTTAAATGTTACCTAAAAATGAGGATAGGAACCCAAAACTTTTAAAAAATAAGTATTTTCATCAATCTCTTTAATGATATTTTTAACTAATTCATCGTCAAGATGGCCTTCAAAGTCTATGAAAAACAAATATTTGCCTAAACCCTTTTTAGATGGTCTTGACTCAATTTTTGTTAAATTGACATTATTTTTTTGAAAAATTCCTAAAATTTTATATAACCCTCCAGGGCGATCTTCATAGATGGAAAAGATAATGGAAGTCTTGTCCGTTTCAGTGGGTTCATGATTTTCATTCGAAACAACAATGAATCTGGTTTCATTATTGTCTGTGTCCTGAATATTGCGTTGAAGAATTTCCAAATCATATAATTCTGCCGCCTTTGAATTTCCGATAGCGGCTTTCGATTTATCCCCAATTATATTTTTGGCAGCATTAGCAGTGCTTACCGCATAATGGGGCTGAATTTTACTTTGAGATATGAACTCCTGACATTGCGCAATGGCCTGTGCATGGGAATAAACATCCTCAATATCTTCCATTTGAGTTCCCGGATTGACTATTAAATTCTGATTAATTGGAATTATGATTTCCTGATAAATCCTTAAATCAAACTTGTGTGCCAGAGAATCCAAAGTAATTCCAACCGGCCCCTCAATTGAGTTTTCAATTGGAACAACACCAAAATCCACTTCATTATTGGCAACACTTTCCAATACCGCAGGAATGGTGCAGTATGGAATTAATTCATCTCCAATCATATTGGCTGCTTCATGGGTGAATGTTCCTTTTGGACCTAAAAATGATATTAATGTAATTCTAATCACCAAAAAAATAAAAAAAAGTTGATATTTAAGATTCTAATTTTTCAATTAGTCTTAAAATATCTGTTTGTGTTATAATACCAACGACTTCTTCACCTTCAACAACCGGCAAACCATTGTAACCGGTGTCCATCATGATTTTAGCTACTTCAGAGATTGTAGTATCTTTTGAAGTGTATGTTGGATTGGAAGACATGATATCCTCTACTAAAACCTCTTTAATTTGAGATTTTTGATACTTCTCAGGCACTTTTTTTCTAAAGTCTATGAATGCCCTCATCAAATCCTTAGAAGTTACCATACCAATTAACCTGTCTTCATCTACAACTGGCAATCTGCCAACATGAGCTTCAATCATGAGCCTTCTAGCATGAACGAGTCTTTCAGTTGGTGAAACCACTGTTAAATCTTTTTTCATGATTTCTTTAACAGTAATTTTATCAAAAGCAATTCCTACAGCAAGAGTAACAAAATCTGCTTTAGAAACGATTCCAACCATTTTTTCATCATCCATGACTGGAACAGACCCAATGCCTTTTTCTAACATCAGACTTGCTACTTCATCTAATTGCATTGTTTGAGGAACTGTAAATACATCTTTAACCATTACGGATGAAATATGAAGTCTTGATGCAGGCATGCTTTCATATTTTGAAGAACCAAGTTTATTAGCGATATCCCTTTCGGAAATAATGCCCACTAATTCTTTATTATTGGTTACCGGCAAACGTGAAACGTTGTGTTTACGCAATAATTTCAAAGCATCAGAAAGATTTTGATCTTTGTCTATGGTAATAATATCCTCAGACATCAAATTCTTAATTTGCATATTATCATCTCCCATATGTGTTTAATATCTTTTAACTGCGTTTAAAATATCTCTTTCAGTAATAATTCCAATTACATCATTGTCTTTAACAACTGGAACTCCTCCAATATTCTTTTCGGAGAAGAGCTCACATAAATCTCCAACAGTCATGGTCGGTTCGACTGTTATTGGGTCTTTAGCCATAATATCAGAGATTTTTGTTTTTTCAAGAACATCACTTGCTAAATTGGAATTTAAATTATCAAATAATTCTTTTGCATTTAAAAATCTTATAACATCAGTTGAAGTTAAGATACCTAATAATTTTTTAGCTGCTTTGGATATGTCTGCTTCACCACCAACGATAGGAATTCTTCTCAAACCATTCCTAACCATGATTTTACATGCGCTTTCCAATGGTGTTCCAGGAGTTGTAGTGAAAACTTTAGGACTCATATAATCCTGTACAATATCCTTGCCTGCAACGCCTGCAAGTGATAAAGCGATATCTCTTTCAGTTACGATACCTGCAAGTTTTCCATCTCCATCGACAAGAGGTATAGCACCTAATTGATTAGCCAACATTACATCAATAGTTTCGCCAATAGATGCTTTGTTAGATAAGGTGGTTAAATCACGAGTCATGATTTCTTTGACTGGTTCATTAATAGCAGCCAGGAAGTTATCTTCGTATTTTTTCTCAATAATGTTGAATTTTTTTCCTCCACCAAAGAAATCTAATATGTCCATTACTGTTACAATACCCAATAATTTTCCAGAACCAGGATCAGCAATTGGTAATCTTCTAAATTCATGTTCCATCATTACTTTAGCAGTATCCTTAATACTTTTTGAAGGAGGAATTGAAACTACATCTCTAGTTGCAATAGCCATGATGTCTCCTTCTCTATCATGAACTTTTGTTTCACGTTCAACTGCACCTGTGTTTGATTTTCTGTTAATAGATGTTTTATCTTTCATTTTCACACCTCTATTTACAATTGCTATCAATTAAATAAAATCAAAATATTTAAAAACAAAATTCACTCGACATCCAAAATTTTATGGATTTGAGGAATGGTGGAAACTTCAAAATATTGCCCAACAACTTCGGAAAACTCAAATAATTTAAAATTAATGTCTTTCCATTCTTCCAAAGGACTGGAAGGTTGGATAATTATTTTAAGGTTGCTTTTGTTTGAAATATTTTTCGATAATTTTTCAACTACCTCTTTAAATGACTTTATTTTTGTTGATGGCAATATAACTACTTTACAATATACATTTATAGATTTGATTATTAATAAATTTAGTGATTTAATCTCATTTATAAAAATGGAATTATCAAAATCACCATCAAAATGCTCCGGTAACTTTATATCCAAAGAAACAATGTCCAATTTTTTAATTAAATCAATATTCTCCGGTAAAGTTCCATTTGTTTCAAGCATAATCTTTAAATTAAAATTTTCAGATACCTCTGAAATGAATTCAGGATATAGGCTCGGTTCACCTCCAGTAAATGAAATAGTTTTACAATCAGGAGTGATAAGTTTTTCAATTTCTTTTGTGACTTCTTCTGGAGTCATTAAAGTTCCTGATTTTGCGGATTTACTATCATTGGTGTCGCAATAGTTGCAATTTAGATTGCAACCGGCAAATCTTACAAAAATTTGTCTTTCACCTATTAAAAGACCTTCACCTTGAAACGATGAAAATATTTCAATGATTGGAGCTTTCATCATAACTCTTTCCTGAACTCAGCGCCCTGTCCAATTCCTTCGTTCACACAAACTGCAACATATTCTAGATTATCATAATTTTCTGATAACTTTTTGGCCAGAGTTTCTGCAAAAAACTTTGACAATTCCTCAGCAGAAGTGTAGGGAAGAGGCAGGAATACGCAATCTACACCGGGCAACGAATAGCCCTTACCATCGATTTTAAAATGAACTGTATGCTGTTTTTTTAAATTGAAAATTGAATCTGTTTTCTTGTCGAAATCCTTAAATTCAATTAAATCATTATAAACTGGAATCAGCAATCTATGATCCAGTTCATCACAAATTGCCTTGGTATAACCTTTGACATCCTTAAAATCAACAACAAACTCAAAATCGCCTGCCCTTTCACCTTCAATTTCGACATCCACAAAGTAGGAATGGCCGTGTATATAACCGCAGGATTCGTGGCCCGGAATGACATGAGCTGAAGAGAATCTTAAATTTGACTGAATACCATTAACTAAAATTTTCATTATAACACCTTTGTTTTGCTAATGTCCTTTTCGATTGTTTCAATCTCATCAATGAATCTGATAACTGTTTTATTAATTAATTCCAATAAATTATTCTTGTTGAATACTTGTTGATTATTGACCCTAATGTCATATAAACCTATTGTTTTTACGTCATCCGGTGTTCCCTTATCCTCGAGATTGAGTGCAAAATGAATTTTTGCTGAGCTTAGGGAAACGCTTGCTATTGAGATGGACAATTTTCTGCCATCTACAAAAATATCATCGCCCTCACGGGTTGTTATGACACCATATTCCGTAAGGATTTCTCTAAAAATCATTACCAAAAGCCTTTGACGCAAATAAGCCACCCTCATGTTTGTAGGCTGTTGATCAAAGAATTCACAAATAAAGTTTACCATATAATTTGACTTGATTTCAAGACCGACATCAGCAAAATCCTTCAAATTATCCGGAGTGATGTTTACCGGACCGATCCATGTTACAATTGATGAACCGTAAATTCCAAATTCCTGAAATGCCCAGGAGGGATTAATTTGGCTTCCATCATATTCAAAAATTTCATCAACGTGCTTATGAGTAATAGTCATAATAAAACCTACATTTTTTGTTCAGAATTAATATTTGTATGTCCGCCATTATAAAGTAATCTAATCTCTAAAAAGAAGCAAGTTTAGAGTGAATAATGGATATGACATGAATAAGTTTTCAGTGAAAAATGAGTTGAAGTCAGAATACTGTAAGTACGGTCAATAATTTTGAACTCTAATTAGATAAAGTGCATAATAAAAATAGCTTCATTTGATTAAAACGTATGTTGAAAAAAATAAAAAAATTAAAAATAGGGGAATGTGTTTTTATTCCCTATTTTTTTACTTTAACTTTTCCTTTGACTGTATTTGAAATGTAAGTAGCAGTGAATTTATACTTCTTACCTTTCTTGAGTTTTTTAGCAACTTTCTTTTTAATGACTACTTTAGCAATTCCTTTTGAATTGGTTTTAGCAGTGTATTTTTTGCCTTTAAACTTGAATACAATCTTCTTACCGCTAATGGCTTTTCCGTTGGACCATTTGAGTTTAGCTTTAAGGGCAAATTTCTTACCAGCTTTAGCTTTAACAGTCTTTTTAACCAGTTTAAGAGTCTGTTTTACCACAAGGTCATTTGAAACATTATAGTTTTTATAATATGCTGAGATTTTGAAAGATGAAGGGTTTAAATTGATTTTCAATTTAGCAATACCATTTGCATCAGTGACAGCCACATAGTGGATAGTGTTGACATAAATGTCAATAATTTCACCAGCACCCACAGGCTTACCTTCATCTCCAATCACTAAAACATCCCAGTGAGATCCGTCAGCAAAGTCCATTGTTAAATCTTTATTGTTGACTAATCTAGGAACAATTTCAAGAGTTTTAGTAACTTGCTCTCCGGTTACCGGATTGATTGAAGTGATTGTGTAGTTGCCGACAGGCAATGTTTCGGATAATCTAGCAATACCATGTGTTTCAGTTTTTACAGTGTAGGATTTGCCGTTTACGATGAATGTGACATCTGTATTGACCAATACCTCACCAAACTCATTTGTAAATACTGCTTCATAGTCAAATTGACTGTTCCAACCTCTTACTAAATGGTCAATCACATTGATTGTTGGAAGATTTATAGGCATGTTGACATGGGTTCTATTTGAAACAGCCTCATACTTGTCATCACCACCATAGCTTACATCAACATCATGTGATCCTACAGGAATATCGGTTAATTCAACTACTGCAGTACCATTTTGCATTGGTGCAGTAAATGTTTGATTTCCAACAGTTACAGTTACATTACCTTCTGCATCTGCAGGACCTTTTACAACTACTGTAGCGGTTCCATCAGTCTTATTGACGTTTGTTACTTCAGCAGTTAATGTATGGCCTGTAACTTTAGGAATGTCAACTGTTTTGTTTTGAACAGTAGGATTACCTGTACCATCATCATAAGTTACAGTCATATTCTGTTTACCAGGTTTAGCATTAGTCACATTTACAGTAGCAGTTCCATTAACCACTTCAGCAGTGTAGTTTTTACCATCAACAGTTATAGTTACATTACCAGTAGCATTTTCTGAAACTTTTACAGTGATTGGAGTTGTATTACCATCGTTTGTACCAACTTCAAGAGTAATTTCAGGATGTACAGTGAATGATTTTGAAGCATAACTTTCATTGTATTTTTCATTACCCTCATAAATCACTTTAGCTTCATATTTGCCGACTTTCAAACCATCAACATTGAAAGTAGCCTTGCCATCTTTAACTTCTGAGTAGTAGCAGGTTCCACTAATGTTGATCAATACACGACCGGTTGTAGCATTAGTTACAGTAACTGTAATCACTTCAGTGTTTCCGACAACGATGTCAGTGACATTTGCGTCAACGCCGGTTGAAATCTTATTGACAGTGAAGTTAGCTTCAGCAGAACTTTCAGCGTAATAAGTGTCACCCTCATATTCTACGGTAATATGATACTTACGAGCAGCCAAGTCAGGTATGTTGAATACAGCAATACCCTCATCATCTACTTTTTGTGAGTACTTATCTCCAGCAATCAAGAGAGTTACATTACCAGTAGCGTTTTTAGTAACATTAACTTTAATCACAGCGACATCACCAACGGTAATGTCAGTTACATTAACAGTTACAGCTGAAGATTTCTTAGGATTAACGACGAAACTGGTATAATTCTTACTTGCCATGTATATATGGTCACCATCATAGTAAATGGTAACTGTGTATGTTTTAGCAGTTAAATTGTTAATGACCAATGTTCCTTTACCTTCTTCAAGATAAGCAGTCCTGTTAACTCCATCGATTTCGATATGTACTAATGCAGTAATGTTTTCGGATATTTCAAATGTTAATACTTCATCCATACCTACATAAATACTGTTAGCTGAAATGCTAATTGCTGTTTTAATCATAGATACTGTGAAGTCCGCCTGAGTATGATTAGATGTGTAGTTATCATCACCGACATAAGTTGCATATGCAGTGTAGTTACCTACCAATAAACCGGCTACATTGAATCTTGCAACACCACCAACTACATTTGAGCTGTAGGTTGATTCGCCAACGACAAGCAATACATATCCAGTTGCATCATTAGGTACGGTTACGTTAATGTATTCGATTGCACCTACAGTTGAATTGGATAC
>NZ_JBGVFE010000010.1:0-27385 GCF_045120835.1 Methanobrevibacter sp. | reverse complement strand
ATTGCAAAAATCGGAATTATAACTGCAGGAACCTCAGACATCAATATTGCCGAAGAAGCGAGGGTCATTGTAGAGGAAGGTGGCTGTGAGGCAATCACATCATATGATATTGGTGTTGCAGGAATTCACAGGCTGTTTCCCCAAATTGCTCATATGGTTTCTGAAGGCGTCAGGGCATTTATAGTGTGTGCAGGAATGGAAGGTGCGCTTCCTTCAGTTGTGGCTGGCCTTGTGGATGTGCCGGTAATTGCTGTTCCGACTTCAGTAGGCTATGGAGTTGGCGAAGGTGGAAGGGTGGCTCTTGATGCAATGCTTCAGTCTTGTGCGCCGGGAATTGCAGTTGTAAACATTGATAATGGATTTGGCGCAGGAGTTTTTGCTTTAACTATTGTCAACAGTGATTAAATGATATATGAAACCTTCAATCCCAAGATTCATGACGTGTCAAGGGTTGCCAGATTAGTTTATGATGTTGATTTTAGAACTTTTGACATGCTTTTCAACTCAAGGGATACTGCCATCGATAGAATCTCCAAAAGTCTTCTGGATGAGGATTATGAAAACTTTCTGGTAATTTTGAATGAAGATGGGGAGATTATAGGCATTCTGATTTATTATGTGGACAGGTTTCCAAGACATTTCAATTTCAAATCGTTAAGATTGCTGATTGTGGATATTCTTGATTATTTTGTTTTGTGTGACGTTGGTCCTGGTGATTTGTACCTGGCCGAATTGGCCATTGACCAATCATTGAGGGGTCAGGGTTTAGGCAAATTGGTTTTAAAAGAACTAATCGATTGGGCAAAATCCGAAAATATTGGCCGAATAATTTTGGATGCTGATTTTAGAAACAAAAGTGCCAAAAGATTATATGAAAAAATGGGATTTAGGGAATTCAATAAAAAAAGAGTAAAAATTGGAAAATTTGAAAGGGGAATGCACAACATGGAGCTGAAATTAGACTAATCCTTATTCTGTTTGAAGTTGTGCACAAGTGTATCAATTATAAAATTCCAATCTTTTTCCCAATTGTCGTATATGTCCATTTTCATGCTAATGGTACGATTTTCCTTAACGAAATAGGTCAGGGAGTATTCATTGCCGCTGGTTACATTTTTATAGAAAATGATTTTTCCGGTATCGTTTTTATCTGTTTTTTGAATTTCGATTTCAGAATCCTTTTTCAGCGAGTCCAGTTTTGCATCGAATTCCTTTGTAGTTGTATCTCCCAATCCTATAATTCTAATGTGGGCGGTGTGATTTTGATGATCTATTAAAATGACATCCTTGTCATCGTTTTTCAGCAGGTTGAATCCGGTGGGCAAGGTTATTGTCATCTCGTCAGCAACGGTAACCGCTTTTCCAACGGTAGGGGATGAACTTACGACGAAATACATGCATCCGATTCCTGCCAGTACGATAATTAAAATCAATATCCATCGTTTATCCATATTTTTTCCTCAGTTTCTTTTTAATTCTTCTTTCTCGTTTGATTTTGGAATAGTTTGCATCTTCAACATAAGCGTCGCAGACCTCGTCGACATCTCCTTCCATAATCAGTTCTCCATTGTCAATCCAGATGCATTTGTCACATATTCTTCTTACCTGGTTGATTGAATGTGAAACCAGCAGGACTGTAACACCATCTGCCATCATGTTATTGAGTGTTTCACCACTTTTTTTCCTGAATTTGATGTCTCCTACAGATAATATCTCATCTATAATCAATATGTCGGGATTTATGAGTGTGGCTATTGAAAAGCCCAATTTCGCTTTCATACCCTTTGAATAGTTTTTGATTGGGACATTTATATAGTCTCCAAGCTCCGAATATTCCACAATTTCATCATATTTTTCATCGATGAACTCTTTATCCATACTTAACAGGGCACCATTTAAGTAAATATTGTCTTTTCCGGTGTAATTCTTATCAAAACCGGCATTCAATTCAAGTAATGGGGCGATTTTACCATTTATTGTAATTTTACCGTGTGTAGGTTCATAAATTCCGGCGATGATTCTCAAAAGAGTACTTTTTCCGGCACCGTTGAATCCAAGAATTCCCAATTTTTCTCCTCTGTTGATTGAAAAGGAGATATCCTTGAGAATTGTGACTTTTTTTGCGCCAGTCTTGTCCCGTTTAATGGTTCGGACAAGATATTCTTTTAACGTATCTACCTTATCGTGAGATGATTTAAATTCCATGGTTAAATGTTCCACTTTAATGGCAACATCACTATTGGGGTCATGTGTGTAGTTTAAATCATTATTTCCTATAATCTTTGTTAATTTATCTTTTATACTCATATAACCCCTCTATAATTCTAAAGTTAATTTTTTGCTGTAAATGTTAAACATCAGAAGTCCGATTCCCAATGTTGTAAATGCAAAGACTGCTATGTACAGTAATGTTGAGAAACTCGGCACTACTCCGTAGACGCATTGCCTGAGGCATGTCATCGCACAGTAAACGGGATTCAGTGAAAATATTAACTGAAACTTGGTTGGAACGATTTCAATCGGATAGAACAATGCGGATGCATATAGCAATACTAATGTAAATACGTTATACAGGTATCCGATATCTGTGAAATATGTGTTGCAGACCGCTAAAATCAATCCTATTCCAAATACCAATATTATAGTTAGGAAAATTGGAAAAATGGAATATATTAGAGTATAGTGGAATGGAGCGCGCAGAATCAGCATAACTCCGAATAATATTACAAAGGATATCAGGAAGTTTACAAATTCATAACATATGGCGCTGACTGGAAACATCCCTCTCGGCACATAGATTTTTTTAAGCAAACGTGCATTTTTCCGGATAGAATTCATTGCGCCTTTGGTACCGTGATTAAATAAATCGAAAATTATCCTACCTGCTAAATAGTAAACCGGATAGTTTACAACATTTTTTCCAAACAGCATTGAAAATACTGCTGTAAAAACTAACATGGTTAGCAACGGATTAAAAAAACTCCAGAGGATACCTAAAACTGAATCCTTATATTTGGATGTCAGGTTTTTTTTAACCAATTCTCTTAATAGAAATTTCTTCTCGGCAAATGTGTCAAACATTATTATAACCACTTTTTTCTATTTTCTGCGTCTTTCAAATTCATCAAAAACATCATCGATTTCAACACCTTTATAGGCTAAAAGCAATAATGTATGAAAGATTAAATCGACAGATTCATAAACTAAATTTTCGTCATTTTTAGAAGCGATCAATACTTCTCCAGCTTCTTCGGCTATTTTTTCAAGTATCTTGTCTTCTGCCTTTTTGTCACTGTCTTGCATGATGTTGGAAGTGTATGAATCAATTGGATTGTCTCTTCTTGATTCCAATACTTCATAAACCTCTCTAATGACTTTGTCGTCACTCATTTAGTCATCACCCTTGGATTCTTGGTCCTGCAAGCTTTCTGTAAGTGCGATTAATGGATGTTTATCATCATCGATGATTTCGATATCGTCGAATGTTTTAATTCCTGCTTTGTCGGCGGTCTTTTCCATACCTAACTTAATGTCCTGTCCCAAGTCAACCACATAGGAGTCAACGGTTTCATATCCTCTTTGCGCTGAAGCCACTGCTCTGTGGTGACCGTCAACCAAAATCCATCTGTCTCCGGTTTTAACGACAATTGCAGGTTCAGCCAATCCTTTTTCCAGTTCATATGCCCTACCTTCAAGCTCGTCAGCATAGACTCTGTCTTGGGTAGGTCTTAATTTATTGGTTTCAACCGGAATGTGTCTTAATGTGGTTTTGATGCCATATAACTGTTCCATTGTCTTTTTGAAGTATTCCACTTTATTTGGAGTTGACCGTTCAATATGGGATCTTACCATATCGGTATTTGTAATGATTCCAACCAATGACCCGTCGGTATCTACAACGGGCATGCGTGAGATGCCTCTTCTAAACATGACTCTTGAAGCGTCATTGATTGATAAATCCTGATTTGCGACAACCAACTTTGTACTCATTATTCCTGAAACTGTGTCTGCCCATTCTTTTGCAACGATATCGAAAGCGGTCACCATTCCCACTAATTTTCCGTCTTTTACAACGGGATAACTGTTGTGGTGACTTTCTTTCATTAAATCAATAATCGTATCAGTTTCAGTATCTGGGGAGACGCTTATAACATCTTTGGTCATGTAATCTTTTACAAAAGATTTGTTCTTTGCCATATGCTCTCCTCCTATTCAATATTTTCTTTTAAAAGTTTTACAGTCTCACCAGGGTCTGCTTTTCCACGGGTTAATCTCATAACCTGACCGACTAGGAAGTTAAGTGAGGCCTTTTGGCCAGCTAGGTAATCATCAACAGCTTTTGGATTTTCATCAATTGCCTGTTTAACGGCATTTAAAACTTCATCTTCATTTACCACACCAAGCAATCCCATTTCTTCAGCAATGGCCTTAGGGGATTTGTCATTGTTTGGCATTTGTTCAATAATTTTATGGGCCGCTTTGGCTGTAATCTCTTTTGATTCAATCATTTTCAGGTATTCGATTAAATCATCTGAAGTAATTCCGCTGTCTGCAAAGTCTAGTTTGTTGTAAGATAAAACTCTTTTAAGTTCATCTCTCATCCATTTTGCAGCAAATTTGGAATCTACTTCTTTTGCAACTTCTTCATAAGCAATAGCCAAATCAAGCTCGGAAGTTAATACTTTAGCTGATTCCTCATCAATGCCATAATCCTCAATGAATCTGTTTACCTTATTGTGAGGCGCTTCAGGCATGGTATCCAATATTCTTTGAATGGTTTCATCAGAAATTTTCATTGGAGGCAAGTCGGGATCGGTAATGAAACGGTAATCGTCGGCATCTTCTTTCATCCTCATACCGACAGTAATCATTTGACTTTCCAGGTAAGCACGGGTTTCCTGTTTAACTTCAACTCCTCTTTTCATAAGGTTCTTTTGTCTTATGAGTTCGAATTTCAATGCTTTGTATGCGCCTTTGATGGAGTTCACGTTTTTCATTTCCACTCTGTTTCCTCCATTGATGGAAATGTTAACGTCTGCTCTCATAGTACCTTCACCACGTGCTCCTCCACTGTATTGTAAAACACGGATTAACTCTTTTAAGAAGTTTCTTGCTTCTTCAGGAGATTTGATGTCCGGTTCGGTAACGATTTCCACAAGCGGAATTCCTGAACGGTTAAAGTTGACAGTACCTCTGTCCGGTTTGAACTGGCCCGGATCTTCTTCTGCGTGAATTTCTCTAATTCTGATTCCGTTCAATTCACCGTTAATTCCAATAGGAACGGAAGTTCTCTGATAACCTGACGGCAAGTCAGGATAATCGTAATGTTTTCTCATGAAATAAATAACATCTTGGTCAATTTCACAGTTAAGCATTAAAGCAATCATCAATGCGTTTTCAAGTGCTTTTTCATTTGTAGGATGTGGTTTTGCACCTGGTTGATTAAGACAAACTGGACAGATGTTTGTATTAATAGGTGCGTCCTGATAATTTGTAGGACAATCACAGAATAATTTTGATTCAGTTTCTAATTGTACGTGGATTTCAAGTCCACACATCATATCGACATCGTCACTAATAATAATTCCTCCATTAGGATAACTTTTTATATTATCATTATATTTGTTAATTTCAATTTATAAATATTGTTAAAAATAGGGGTTTTTAATCGAATTTTAAAAAATAAAAAAAGTGATGAATTAATTTTCGAATTCATCGATTAGCTTTTGTGCTTGATTCCAGTCATTGTGGTCATCAATTTCAGTCCATTTAAGTCCATTTGTTAAAACAAAGTCAATTGGACTGATTTTACTCAATGTTTTGTATGCGAAGTCATAATAATTTTGTTCATCGTCTTCCATTAATTCTTCAAGAATTTCATTAAATTCGGGAATGTCTTTTTTGGCAACTTTTGAAACGCCAATAAATTCGCCGGTGGAACTTGGAATGTCAATTCCTTTTCCAATTTCCTTGATGGTTCCATTGGCTATGCTTTTATCTTCATTGAATGTTTGATTTTCAATTATTAATTTAAATGATTCTTCATTCAAATCCTTGAAGTTATCAACAATCATGCTGGTATTTTCTCTTTCGGCGATTCTTGTAATGATTTCAGGATCAACCACATTGTCCCCATTAATCAGTATGAAATCGTCTAATCCGTTTTCTTCAATATATTTGCTTGCAATGTAGGTTGACACTGATGTATTTGTGACATCGTATCTTTCGTTTTCCAAGATTTTAATGTTAATTGAATATTTTTCCTCCAATTTCGGAGCCAAATCAATTACCTTTTCTTTATTGTATCCGACAATTACGATGAAATCCTTAATGTCTGAGTTCATCAGGTTTTTCATCATTCTTTCAAGCAAGGTCATTCCGTTTACTTCAAGCAAAGGTTTAGGAATGTCCTTTGTAAGGGGCATTAGTCTGGTCCCCATTCCAGCTGATAAAATTACTCCAATCATCATATCACCTATATCTTTTCCCATAATATTTTAAATGCTTTTATAGGGGTTTTTCTTTCAATAATAACGTCATAAACAAAATCTACAATGTCGCTGCGGATTTCATTTTTTTCACAAATGTCTTTAACTGCTCTAATCGAATTTTTACCTTCAAACACGATACCGCTTGCAGCTTCATCAATGATTAGTCTTTGACCGTATAAGATTCCAAGAGTATGGTTTCTGCTCTCGGAGGAAGTGGAAGTTAAAATCAAATCACCGAATCCGCAGTATTCGTGTGCAGTCTGTGAAACTCCTCCAAAGGCTTCGATAATTTTAACGGTATCCTTAAAGCTTTCAGTTAGGATTCCGTATCTTGCATTTTCATTGATGTTCATTCCTTCACATATTCCATTGGCTATTGCATTGATATTTTTTAAAACGCCGCAGAGTTCAATTCCTCTGATGTCATCAATAATCTTAACTTTGAATCGTTGTGTTGTCAGGACTTCCTTAACTTTTTGTGAGTTTTCAGGATTTCTTGATGCAATATTTGTAACTGTCGGTTGATTTAGCATAATTTCAGATGCAAAATTAGGTCCGGACAGTACGACATAATTTTTGTCGAAATATTCGGCTATCAAATCGCCCATAGTTTTTAGGGAGGGATATTCAATTCCTTTTGCGGTTGTAACGAGAATTGTATCGTTGGAAATGACTTCTTTTAAATTTTTTAAAGTTTCCCTAAAAGCAGAAGATGGAATTGCTAAAAATATGATATCACATTCATTCAAATCATTTAATTTGGTTGTTGCTTTAATATTCTCATTCAATTTTTGACTAGGATAATAGTGAGTATTGTATCCTGTATTGTTAATATCATCACATAACTCTTGTTTTCTGACATGTAATAATAATTGTTCTACATTTTCACTAATGGTTTGTGAAATTGCAGTACCTAGAGAACCAGCACCAATAACGCCTACTTTCAATGTCATTATTACACCTTGGTTTTGATTATTAATTAATATTATATAGTTACAATTAGTATTTATTTTTTAAAGATTCTATATATTCCTTTAATTAAATATTATAATTTATTTCATCAGTCATATTTAACTTTTTTACATGATTAAATAAGATTATTTTATATTTTGAGTTATTAATGATAAACTTTATTCCATTTTCCAGTAGTTATTTTCATATTTCATAAATTTTTCAATTGTAATGTATTCTTTTAATCCTAATTCTTTTTCAGTTTCTTTTAAATCATTAAGTGTAAACAAATTTAGGCATTTTCCAATATCAATTCTTTTTAATGTATTCTTTGCATAGGGTCTTTTAGCATCAAGAAATGCAATATTTTCAAGAAATTTTTTTACTAATTTGCTGTTTAGGATTAGCATGGTAATGTATGCATAATCATAATCATTGAATGATAAATAGTAACATCCATCGTCAAGCATAAAAGTTTTTTCACTATATACAAGTGAAAATACAGGGTTTTTGCAAAAACCTGAAATGGCAACTTTATATTTTTTGAAAGAATAGTCCCCAATTCCATAAATACTAAACTGAGGAGTATTTTTATAAATTACACTTTTTCTCTTATCAAAGTGCTCTTTGTTTCTATTCAAATAATTCCATGTTTTAGGGGCTTCTTTTTTAATGTATGTTGTATCTTGTTTTATTTTTTTCTGAGTTATAATGACATATTTTGAACTATCTTTAATGATAGGTTTTTTAAGATCTCCACTTTTCAATAAGGGATATACTAACGTATTTTCAATAATGACCTCTTCATTATTTTTATTTGTTAATTTATTATCTTTGTAACTTAATTCCATTATTTTTGCACAGTCATGTTTAACCCCTTGCCTCCATTCCATTTGACATTTGCCCTCAATTTGGTGAATGTTATCAACATTTGAATAAAATTTATCAGATATAAAACCGAATGCGTATAATACTTTTTCGGGATTTGAAAAATTAGAAACATCACATGTTTTATTTGTTAAGGGTTTACCTCCAAACTGTAGGATAAACAAGCATGTATCTGCGTTAATATTAAAAATTTCTAAAGAATCAAAATTTATTTGTTTAATAAAGCTATAAGGAACATTAGTTTTAATCATTTTTATAAAAACATTTCTTGATGTATTAGTTTGACATATGAATGCGATTGTTGATTGGGTATTTTTAAAAATATTAATCATTTTTGATATAATGGATTCCGTAATGTCAAAATGATTGTTTTTTGCAATATCAAAATTAGATTTAGAATTTATTTTAGAAATATTATCCTCTGTAATCCATGAGGGATTTCCAATAATTAAAAAGGAATTATTTTTATTAATATTATCAAATTTAAATGTTATAATATCTTCATTTTTTAATATAAGATTGGGGATTGTTGTATCAACTTGATCTAATTTTGAAGAATCGATTTCAATGCCATATAGCGGTTTTTCAGGAAAAAATTTTGATGAACTTTTTAAAAAATTTCCAGTTCCGCATGTGGGTTCGATAATAATGTCTGGAGTAATTTTTAAATTATTTTTCAGATATTCACATATCTTGTCGGTGAAGAATAGCGGAGTTTGATAATCTCCGAATTTTTCTTCGTTGTATTTTTTATAATTATAAACTCCATCAATTTCTTGTTCTAAATTAAGAATGTTATTATATTTCAATCGCCATTGAAATGCATTGGAAATTGTTAAATAACCTTGTTTTGGGGGGTTTGATAAGATTTTTTTTGCAAGATTATTTAAAATCTGAGTATCTCCTGGAACATTTTTATCGTTTAAAATTTCAATGATGTCTGATTCATCCGCACCAAGTTCAATCATTTTACGTAATATTTTCGTTAAATTGTAGTCTCCACTTTTTTCGGATTCAATAAAAATACAATGTTTAAAATCAATATAACATTTATTTTCAAAATCATTTTTTTCATAAACAAATATAAGTAGATTATAACCGAGCCCATAAATTTTTTGTTCGATATTTTTAAAAGGAGATGAACTTTGTGGTTTTTTAATAGAGGTTACTTTAATATCGGTGTTAATATTTGAATCAGGTAAATCAATTCCTTTTCCGCTTGAACCTATAGTAACTTCATATTTGTCTTTTAAATAATTCTCAAATTTCTTTTCAATATAGGTTCCAATAGCTTTGCCATCAGTAATTCCAACTAATTTATTATGAGTAATATTACTTTCATGTTTACAAAAAAAGGCAGCTTCTTCTTTTAATTTTTCAATGGTTAATTGCATGGTTTACTCTCCCAATAGGTGTTTTAAATAATTCAAACGTTTGTGATGGTTTGTTAATCATTAGAACTATTTTTTTTCTTGAGAGTGCCGTTATAATAAATATTATGCAATAGGTAATATATACTATTTACTGAAATCTAATTTTAAAAGTTTATATTTATTATTTTAAAAAATTAGGATTTGGTAATGTTAATTAATAAAAATGTGGTGTTTAATATTTATTTTTTAAAGATTCTTTAACATATCGTTTGATAAATTTGTCCAAATCTGGTGAGACTTCACTTTTCTGAGGACCTAATTTGTTTTTATCAGTAAATGTCCCTTTAAGATCTCTTCCTGCCCATTTGACCTCTTCTTCAACTCTTTTTCCATATTTGGTCCCAAACATTTTAAACAATGGGAATTTGGTAATTCCATTGGCTCCGCTTAGAATCAATATTCCGATATTTGCCAAATTGTCAATCCAGGTTCCACAAATTATTTCTATGTTCGGAAATGCCAGTCTCACTTGGGACACGACTTGAGCGTAGTAAAGTGAAGCGGGTTGGGAAGAATCGGCATAAATGGTTTCCTTGTGAGGGTTTAGGGAATAGAAAATTACTCTGTCAATTTTATGATCTTTAATGTAATCTATAATGTATGAAACATCATCCAGTGTTTCTCCAAGACCCAATATTATTGTAATTGCTTTTTTAAATCCTAAATCTCCTGCCACATCTAGCATGCTGCTTATGTCAGCTAATTTCTTGGAGGGGCATACTCTTTCATGAATTTCGGGATTGGCCACTTCAACCGCACCTGTGATTCCTTTGATTTCACTTCCAAATTCTGCCAAATCATCAGTTATTCCAGTATTTAACCAGACTCCCTCTCCGGTAATGTCCTTGATTGTGGATGCAATATCTTTAATTTCTTGGGTTGTGAATGATTCATAGCCTCCTGATAGAAATTCAATATTCCAATCAAGACGTCTGCACATTTCAGCTTCAGCATAAATGTTTAAGATATTTCTTCTTGCCTTTTTTGGGTCTTTGATTTTATTTTTCTGTGTGGACATGTAACAGAAAGCACAGTCTCCCTTATCGCACCACCAGGACAGGAATACTGCTCGCTCAAGGGTAATCAGATTGCCATGATTTTTCAGTGTGATTTCATTGGCTTTCTTAATTTGATCAAATATGTTGGAATCCATGTTAGTATATATGGCTCTTAAAGTTTATATATTAAGATGACTAATTTAATTATGTTGTTGTGGTTTTTTTGAAAAATTCTTCAAAAAAGCACAACCTTTATATACTATGGAATGCATAGTTATTATTACTGTTTAAAGTCTTTTGATTTTTAATCATGGGTTTTATTTGGTTAAGTTAGATGGGTATCATATGCCATCGTAGCTCAGTAGGTAGAGCGTTCGGCTGTTAACCGATTGGTCACAGGTTCGAGCCCTGTCGATGGCGCTTGGGCCCATAGCTTAGCCAGGTAGAGCGTCCGGCTCATAACCGGAAGGTCATGGGTTCGAAGCCCATTGGGCCCATGGTAATTTAAACTTGATGAAATCTGCTCCGGTGGTGTAGTCCGGCCAATCATTTCGGCCTTTCGAGCCGAAGACTCGGGTTCAAATCCCGGCCGGAGCATTTAAAAAATTTGTTAAGATTTTTAATGGTTTCTATGTATCCTTACTTTTCTTAAGCGGGGGTGCCCGAGAGGCCAAAGGGGACAGGCTTAGGACCTGTTGACGCAGGTCTACCAGGGTTCAAATCCCTGCTCCCGCACTTTAACAATTTTTTTATTAATTATTCATGACGCCGGGGTAGGGTAGGTGGTCATCCTCCAGGACTGTGGATCCTGGGACTCGGGTTCGAATCTCGGCCCCGGCCCCATTTATAATACTATTTTTTTTAAGATTACTTCTCAAATGCTCTCTCATTTATTTTATATATTGTTAAATTCAGATTATTTAATTGAGTGTTATTATGGCAAAAAAAGGTTCTGCTGAAGAAAGGGATTTGGTACATAAGCTATGGGATAGGAATTTTGCAGCTATGAGAGCTCCAGCTTCTGGAGGAGCTACAAAAAGACCTTTGCCGGATGTTCTAGCTGGAAACGGCAAATTGTATTTGGCAATTGAAGTTAAAACAACCACAAAAGAAAAGATTTACATTGAAGAGGAACAGATCACTTCGCTTTGTGAATTTTCAAAAATATTCGGTGCTAAAGCATATATTGGAGTGAGATTCAAATACACCAAATGGTTATTTTTAGAACCTGAGAATACTCCAAGAACCCGCACCGGCAATTATCGTGTTGAAAAGGATTATGCGCTTGAAAAGGGTTTCGAAATAGATGAAATTGCCGGTATCGATAAGCAGATGAAATTCGAATAATTGCAAATCTTTATATATTATTAAAAAGTAATTTATTATTGTATGTTATGTGGGGTTATGGTGTAACCTGGCAGCATCGGGGACTCCAGTTGTCTTTGAAGAACTATACGCGTAACTGAACAGTACTTGTTGTGATGATCAATTGGAGTACTGAGGCAAGAGACATCCCCGGATTGGGGTTCAAATCCCTATGACCCCATTTTTATACTTAACTTTTTTTCAAAACTTTTAATTACTTTCCAGTTTATACTATCTTTTATGTCAGACATTGTTTTTATTATAGGATTTAATTACGATTCAAATTGTTATTTGATTAATGATAAGATTTTAGTTGATACCGGTGCTGGGCAAAATAAGGATTACTTATTCTCAAAACTCGAAGAAAATGGGGTCAAACCGGATGATATCGAATTGATTGTAAACACTCATTGTCATTTTGACCATATTGGGGGCAATCACTTTTTCCCAAATGCTAAAATTGCAGTTCATAAATTGGATGCAATATCTATTAGAAATAAAGATACACTTGGAACTTCTCTTTCCGCTTTTGAAAATGAGGACAATTCAAGGGTCGATATCGAATTGGATGATGGGGATAAAATCGAGGATTTTGAAGTTATCCACACTCCGGGACACACCAGCGGTGGAATTTGCCTTTTTGATGGTGAAAACCTGATTAGTGGCGATACTATATTCGCAGGAGGGGGTGTTGGCAGAATGGACATTGGCGGAGACTATCTGGATATGAAAAACAGTGTAAAAAAATTAATGGAATTGGATGTTAAAAACATCTATCCCGGCCATGGTCCGATTGTAGAGAGAAATGGGAATGAACATATCAGAATGTCTTATTCAGTCCTCTAACTTTTTGGAAACCTTTTTTAGGGTTCCTCTTTTAACAAGAATGGAAACCTTTTCCCCACGGGCAATCGTATTGTCCGGCTGTGGGATAATCAGCTTACCGTTATGGTATGTGGCAATGATAATGAAATCCTTTGCAGGTGACACTTCTTTAAAGCGTTTTCCGACAATCCTGTCATTGGTTATTGTCATTTCAATAATTTCCGCATCTCCTTCTCCAAGGGTGGTTAATTTGGATACTCTTGGATTTGTGACAAATTGAGCAAGGTCTCTTGCAGCACTGATTTCAGGGCTGATTACCCTATCAATACCAACTTCTTTGAATGCCTCTTCGTGATCAGGGTTACTTACACGTGCAATAATTGTTTCAACATCATATTTCCGAACAAGGATGCATGATAAAAGATTTGCTTCATCGTTACCGGTTGTCGCAATAAAGAAATCTGCATCTTCTATGTTGCTTTCTTCAAGCAGTTTGGAACTGGTTCCATTTCCACAAATAACGAGTGCATCTAGTTCTGCGGCAACTTCATTGCATAATGCTTCATCACTTTCAATCAGTGTGATGTCAAATCCGCTGTCAATTAATAAATTCGCAAGGGAAAGTCCAACACGACCCCCTCCCATGATTATCGCATACATATAAATCTCCCCTATACAATTGATAATCAATATTTATTTTTAAATAATATAAATCTATCTTTTAAAAATTTCAAAGGCAGCTCTTAGGGTTATAAGTACCGGATAGATTTCTAATCTTCCTGTCCACATGTCAAACATACTGACTATTTTCAATATCGGATTTAAGGTAGGAGTGATTATTCCAAGCTCTAAACCGTTATTTCCCTGCAGGGACATTGCTGCAAATAGGCTTTTAAACGGATCATATCCGAATAGGCAAAAGAGTCCCCAGGTAAACATAATAAACATCATGTAAAGGGTGATGAAACTTCCTGCCTGCGCTATGGATTTTTCAGGAATCTTGTGGCCGTGCAATTTGACGGGTACGACCCTTCCTTCAGGGGATAGAATTTCTCTGACATGTCTGTAGATTCCTTTAAAGTAGGTAATCATCCTTACAAGCTTAATTGCACCTACTGTAGAACCGTTTGACCCTCCGGTTAGCATCAGACACATTATGCAGATTATAACGAAACTAGGCCATCCTCCCATCACTACAGGACTTGCTACGCTTGCACCGGTTGTGGTAATCGCTGAGACTACAGTAAACAACAAGTCCATCGGAACAATATTTGATACAAAATAAAGAGCCAGTGTTACTCCTGCAATGACTGTGATGATTATCTTGAATTGCAAATCATCAATCAGTGACCTTCCTCTTGTTTTAATGACCTTGTAGTGGACTAAAAAGCTTGTTGCTCCCAAAATCATCAGAACTATTGAAATAAAGTAGATGACATTGTCATGATAGAATCCCATATTTGCATTTTTGATGCTCATCCCTCCTGTTGAGATGATGCTGAAGGTATTGCAGATGGAATCGAAAACAGGCATTCCCGCAAGCAGATATAGGATAATTCCCGCTACTGTATAAATAACATATATTTCCATTGTCTTTTTGAGTGTGGTTTTGATACTTGGCTTGATACGTTCATCACGTGCTTCTGATTGATATAGTTTAGAAGATACTGATCCGGGCTTTGTCAAGACACCGATAACCATAACAACAACCCCCAAACCGCCAATCCACTGTTCAAGGGCTCTGAAAAATAGGATACTGTGAGGTAAAATTTCAACATCCACAAACATGGTCATTCCTGTTCCGGTTAAGGCGGACATGCTTTCGAAAACACCGTCGATTGGTGAGATGTTTGTCGCAAGCATAAAGACGAATCCTCCAATGAGGCTGGCCCACAGCCACGCAAATGAAGAAATCATCATCCCATGTTTGAGACGTATTTTTTTGTTGGCTCTCTTTTCAAAATATCTTAGGAAAAACTCCCCCAATAGTATTGATATCAATCCTGGAATGACAAAACTAAGGATATCGAATTCAAAATAAATCAGATCAAATATCAGCGGAATCAGACACATCGCTCCGATTCCTATCATAAGATATCCGGAGTTTCTCGCAACAATAACTAAATCAGTTTTAGTAATATACCTCATTAGTTAAAAGTTAGTATACATTTCTATATAAATTTTTAAGTATAATGAATTAAATAGTATTTAATTGAGGTAGAATCATGGACCGCAAAACTATTTTGTTATTGGGTTTCGGTATTCTTATTTTAATCATAATGTTATGGTTTGTTGGAATAGATAAGGTTATTGATGCTTTGAAGATAGCCAATATCGGAATCATAGCTATTGCTATAGGAATTCAGGTCTTTACTTATTTTTTATACACTTTGCGTTGGCAAATACTTAACCGTATTGTGGACATGGATGTGGGTATTAAGAAATTGCTTCCAATGGTATTGGTAGGGCTTGCAGTAAACAACATCACTCCATCAGGACGTGGTGGTGGAGAACCTGTAAGGGCATATATTTTAGCAAAGGAAGAAAACTATCCCATGAAAGAAACATTTGCAACGGTTGTTGCCGACAGGGCTTTGGACACATTCCCATTCATAGTATTGGCTGCAATTACTGTAACGGCGATGGCATTTCACTTCGATGTTCCATCATGGTTGCTTGTTGTAATGATTTTGGCGGTCATTGTGATTGTTGTTATTTTAATAGTTCTTATTTATATGTGCATCAATCCCAATTTCGGAAAACGGGTTGACGGGTGGATTATAGGTATTGTCAGAAGATTTTATAAGAAAAACTCCGAAGCACTGGAAAATAAAATACATGGAGCCATTTTCGGATTTCAAGATACCATGGGTATGTTAATGTCAAATAAAAAGGTATTGTATTATACTATTCCATTGTCTTTTCTGATTTGGTTTTTTGAAATATTCAGGGTTTATCTGGTCTTTTTGGCATTTGGAGCCCATATCAATTTCCTCGTTATTGCTGAAGTATTCATCGTAGCTTCACTTGTCGGTATGATTCCATTGCTTCCTGGAGGTCTTGGAGCTGTTGACGGAGTAATGATGACATTCTACTCAACAGCAGGAATTTCATTTTCATTAAGTGCTGCGGCAACTGTTATTGAAAGGCTGATTTCATTCTGGATGGCTACAATAATTGGTTTGGTAATATTGCCGTATTACGGTTCATCAGTTTTAGATAAAATATCATTTTCACCATCTTCAGGAGAAATTGAAGAAACTCCTCAGGATGACTCGGATGAGGAGCAGATGAGTTAATTGAACCAATCCAAACGAATTTTTTATTTTGATGCTCTAAGGGCCGTTGCAATTTTGTGTGTTGTGCTTCTGCATGTCACAGGCCATCTTGGAGAAATCATGAACTATAATGTCTCAACGATTTATTCGCCCAGCGGTGCTTTTGAGATATTTGCAAACAACTTTTTCAGAATTGGAATCGCATTGTTCCTGATGCTTTCCGGTGCACTGTTGCTTGGACGTGAATGGGAAGTTAAAAACTTCTTATCAAAACGTATAATTCGTATTTCAAAACCGTTCATATTCTGGTCAGTTATTTTCACTTTAATGCTTGTAATCAGTTCATATTTCATCTCAAGCATTAATTTCGTTACTCAATTTGGATTTTTCGATATCTTTAAGGTATTTATAGACACTTTATTGTGTAAGGCACCCGGATCTGCAGTTTACTGGTTCTTCTGGATGATGCTTGGCATGTACATATTGATGCCGATTTTAAATAAATGGATAAACGGCACGGATTTTTCTAAAATTGAATACTTCCTGATAATATGGGCTGTTTACATTTTTGCGGTTTATTCGTTGATGCTTCCTGTTCCCGAGATAATATCATTCTTTATAAGCCCAATTGGCTTTGTGGTTTTGGGTTATTATTTGAGGCATACTGAGAGAAGGATTTTCAATAATCCTGCCGTTGCGGGAATTTTAATTATTTTGCCGGCAGCGATAATGTTTGCCTATTCATATAGTGTCGTAAATAGCGACATTCTCTTTGTTTTTCACAGGTACTCAATTCTGGTCATGATTGAGGCTGTTGGAGTATTCTGCTTATTTAAGTCCGCCAAGTCTATAAATAATCTGCCAGGCTCTTTTACAAATGCCATATCTTCAATTGCGGTGTGCAGCTATGGGATGTATCTGATTCACAGTCAGATTATAATGGTTGTTCGTAAGGTATTGCATCTTTCATTCAATTTCACCCTTGACTATATCATTCTGTTTATTGCGGGATTTATCGTATCATGGATTATAATTTATATTTTAGCTAAAATCCCATTTTTAAACGATTTTATTGGTGTAAAATAATTTCATAATTTCAAATAGAAAACTTTATTTTAATATATAATCATAAATTTAATTATCACAAAAAATTTAATTTTTAAAAAAATTTTGGTGAAAATATGGAAATTAATGGTGTAAAAATACAAGATACCTTTGCTGAAGGTTTTGGAATTAAAGTATCTAGATTAATTATTACTGCAGCTACTAAACATTTAGCTAAAATTGCAGCTACTGAAGCTACCGGATTTGCTACTTCAGTTATCGGATGTCCTGCAGAAGCAGGTATTGACCAATACGTTCCTCCAACCGAGTCTCCAGATGGAAGACCTGGTTACGCAATCATGATTTGCCACATGTCTAAAAAAGCTTTAGGCGGACAAATTATGGACAGAATTGGTCAATGTGTTTTAACTGCTCCTACTGCAGCTGCATTTAATGCTTTAGAAAGTGAAGAAGCATTCCCAACAGGAAAACAACTCAAATTCTTCGGTGACGGATTCGAAACCGAAAAAGATGTAAACGGTAAAAAAATGCATGTAATTCCTATTATGTCTGGTGAATTCTTAGTTGAAGACGAAATGGGATTCAAAGATGGAGTGGCTGGTGGAAACTTCTTTATCATGGCTGACAGTCAAATGTCTTCCATTGTTGCTGCTGAAGCTGCTGTTGATGCTATTCATGCTGTTGCTGGTGTAATCACTCCTTTCTCAGGCGGTATGGTTGCTTCTGGTTCCAAAACAGGTTCCAAATACTCTTTCATGAGTGCATCTACCAACGAAAAAGAATGTGTAACATTAAAAGATCAAGTAGAAACTGAATTACCGGAAAACGTATTCGGAAACATGGAAATCGTTATTGATGGTGTCGATGAAGAATCAGTCAAAGCTGCTATGAAAGCAGGTATTGAAGCTGCTTGCCAAATTCCTGGTGTTATTGAAATCGGCGCTGGTAACTACGGTGGAAGCTTAGGTCCTTACCAAATCCACTTACAAGATTTATTCTAGAGAAATTACCTTTTCTCTACTTTTTTTTACTTTTTTGCACTTATTTTTTTAAAATCTTTTTCGGCTTTGATTAAATAGAATTATTATATGGGTAGTGATTATGTTTGCAAGAAATTTTTTAGTGGTTCCATTATTTCTTTTAGTAATTCTAACAGTTGGAATTGCATCAGCATCACACGACATTACCGATAACAGTACTTTACAAGATATTCAAAGTATTGATGCGGGCGAGATAATCGGTGAAATCGAAAGTGAGGAAGATCTGCATGATCCGGGAGATGTCCAAGTTAGGATGGATACCAAAATCGAATCCAAAAATGTATGCAAATATTACAAGGAAGATTTGGAACTGATTAGTTATCTAAAGGACAGTCATAATCGGCCCATATCTAACAAAAACCTTTCAATTATCATTGACAATAAAGTTCATCATGAAATCAGCGATAATTCTGGAAGAATCGTTTTGAAGCTCAATTTAAAGCCTGGCACCTATTCCACTGCAATCAAGTTTGACGGTGATGAGAACTTCACGGCAAGCAATGCGAATGTTCTCGTCAATGTTAAGAAGCCGGCATTAAAAATCACTGCTAAAAACTATAAAACATACTGGCATTCAGATTTGTTTTTCAAGGCAAAAGTGATAAATAAGATAACTAAAAATCCTGTTAAAGGAGTTAAAGTAATATTCAAGGTTTACAATGAACATAATAAGTGTAAACTGTATTATTCAACCACGGATTCCAACGGAATCGCTAAGTTAAGGAAGAATTTCAGGACAGGTTCCTATAGGGTTGTTTCTTATGTCAATGATAATGGCATTGTATCTGGGAAATCTGAAGCAACTTTAACTGTCCGGCCTACTGCGGAAACTGGTTGCACTTCATTATACGTGCAGGTCAGTAACTCGGAAGCTGTTGCGGGTTTTAGAAGAGATGCGACCAACGCTAAAACTATACATATTGTCAAATATAAATTGAATGGCAAGGCCGCCGTCAAACAATATAAAACCAACAGTTACTTTTTCCATTCACTGACAACCTGTGATGGCTGGATGGCGGGAACTGGTGGTATGGACAACCCTGCCATCAATCATGCCATTGAAAGGCTTGCGGGAATAATGATCAAGTCTGGAAAGATCAAAAAATCATATCTTGACCAAATCCAGCAATATGAAAGAATATTGGGATTGGGCCACTTTTCAATCAAGGCACCGAATGGACAGTATGCACTTGTTTGGGCAAGCGGCATTTATCAGGGCAAATTAAAGCCGGGTGAATATATAAGCGTTCCTAACGGAAAATCCTGCTTTAGACATGGAACCTGGGAAAAATTCTCTAAAAACCCTGCCAAGGCAGCCATTAAGATTGCGGCCACCGATTCATATGGTGTAAACAGAAGGGATGCCACAGCATTCCATTGGAAAGCGACAACCTCTGAAGGCAAAACCACTTCAAAATTAAAGGTTTACGGTGCAAATGATAATGGGCATCTGATGGGAAGAAGCACGGGGCACCTGAAAGATGACATTAAGTTTATGGGCAAATTCTACTCTAAAAATAGCTTGCCGAAAACTCCGTCTTCCAAATTGCTTGGAGTTCATCAATTTGGAAACATTGACAAGTTGATTAAAAGACAGACAATTGTTAAATCATCAAAATTAACTAAATTCGTCAATGAGTCCAAGACATTTGACATAACCGTCAAGGATAGCAAAACAAAAAAGCCGATAAAAAACCTTAAAATTAAACTAAAGGTTGATTCCAAGCTATTCAAAATAAAGACAAATAAAAAGGGAATTGCCAAATTCAATCCTAAATTCCTGACAGCGGGAAGTCATGAGGTTGTTGGATATACTGATGATATCAGATATTCTGTTTCATTCAAAGGCAAGATTCATATTAGGGAATAAATATCATTCAAGATATTTTCTTGTCATTTTGGCTATCTCTTTATCGCTTAAATTTTTGCCCAATATCTTTTCCTTGGTTTCCAAATCCTTAATGAGTTTATCGAAAGTAGCCCTGTCAGGGCCTGATATTAAGTGGGAATGGATATTGTTTGTGCTGTTATATAAGTTATCCAAGGCCGCCTTTGCATCTGGATGTGATTTTAGATAATTGGTATAGCGCATGCCGTCTTCCATATTCATGGTCTTGATTTTTCTCTTTAATGGTGTTTCAATTCCCGGTATATGGTAATCAATGGTTTCTAATGTGCAGCCATACTTACTAATAACCTTAAATTCATTTAATATCTCATCGGAACTGTGTCTTACGGTCAGTCTTAATACATGTGGGGTTGTTGCTTCGTAGTATAGGTCTTTTCCTCCAATGACTTCCGGAGACACTATTTTATCCGCTCCGGCTTTTCTAAGTCGTGAAATGTTTTCCATTTTGCTTGCTCTGGTCACAATCCATGTGTTCTGGTTTGTTTCACGAATTGTTAATACAATGAATAGATTAGTCACATCATCTCCGGTACTTATTATAACGCTATTGCATTTCTCGCCGGCCAATTCAGAAATCAAATCGTCTTCTGTTGCATCTCTTTGAAGCACGACAACGGAATTTGATTCATTAATATTTTCACATACCTCTTCACTTTTATCTATCACTATCACATTCTGATTTCTTTGTGTGAGCTCTTCAAACACTACTTTTCCCACTCTTCCATAACCGCAAAGAATGAAATAATCATCCATATTCTTAATTGTTCCCATTTTCCTCGCTCCCTTAGAAAATCTGCTCATTCTTTCTTGAAAATTTGTTAATATTAAGTTAAATACATAAGCAAGCAGCCCAACTCCTCCAATCGCTAGAGTGGTTGCAAACATCTTTTGAATCCCAGTATGGGGAAGATAGTCCCCATATCCTACTGTTGCCATGGTAGTTACAGTATAGTAAATGGAATCTATGAAATTCAGGTCCATTATGATGATGGAACCGATGATTCCATAAATAAACAATGCAATAACCAATATCAATCCACTTGCAACAATTCTTGTGGATATTCTTGTTAAAATTTTTAATGTAATTTTCCTCATGAAATTTTTCCCTAAATTAAGATAATTATATTTATATTAAATTGTTATATTTTAAGTTAAAGGTGATTTTTTGAAACCGATAGATATGATGGTTACCGATTTTAATTGTGAATATTTGGGATTGTCAAGATTATGCTTAATGGAATCAGCCGGAAAGTCACTGGCTGAGGAAGTGGGCAAGATTGCAGTATATACATTTTCAAAACCAGTTAAGGTAGTGATATTCACCGGTTCTGGAGGAAATGGCGGTGACGGTTTTGTTGCTGCAAGATACCTTTTGAATAGAGGATATGATGTTGACATTTACATGCTTAAAGACAATATCCGCTCTCATGAGGCCAAAATAAACTTTGAAATTTTGCAAAACATGAAACCTAGATTGTCACGTTTGACTATCTATAATCTAAAAACATTGGAGGATATCAATGGCTGTGAAGTTGCAGGAAATGATGATGCGGAATATGTCATTGTGGACGGGCTTTTGGGAACTGGAATCAAAGGGAAGCTCCAGACCAATGTCAAAAGGGCCATTGAGATTATCAATGAGTCAAATGGGGTTAAGATAAGTGTTGATGTGCCTTCGGGTATGGATCCTCTAACCGGTGAAGTTAATGATTTGGCGGTTGTTCCGGATTACACAATCAGCTTTCACAAGATTAAGGACGGTGTGCGTGACGCTGATGAGGAACTGGTCGGAGGTCTTGTAACTGCTGATATTGGAATTCCATTTGAAGCAGAATATTTCGTCAATTTTGGAGACTTTTTAAGACTTAAAGGCAGGGAATCAGCATCCCATAAAGGAAACAACGGTAGTCTGCTTATTGTTGGTGGGTCTAAAGAGTATTCCGGTGCTCCGGCCATTGCGGGAATGGCGGCAATCGGTGCGGGTTGCGATTTGGTTTATGTGGCAAGCCCTCAAAATGCTGCAGAGGCCATAAAGTCAACATCTCCTGATTTAATTGTCAAATCCCTTGAGGGGGATAAGTTGTCATTGAATAATTTGCAGGACATTTTGGAATTGTCTCAAAAGGTTGATGCAGTATTGATTGGTCCGGGAGCAGGGATTGATGAAGAAACTGCAAAGCTATTCAATGTTCTGGTTGCAAAAATCAAAAAGCCTATGGTTCTGGATGCAGATAGTTTAAAGCAGGTTGACATCTCATTAATCAAAAATCGCGAAGACATCATATTGACTCCTCATATTTTTGAATTCAAATCCTTTTTCAATGTCAATGATGACTTAAGGCTGGATATTGATTCTTATGATTTCGAAAATGTGGATGAAAATATCACCGCTTTTCAGAGAATCACTCGCCAAATAAAAGGAGCTGTCGTTGTTAAGGGCAAATATGATCTGGTCTTATCCGGCACCAAATTCAAGATTAATAAAACGGGCAATGCCGGCATGACCGTTGGGGGAACTGGCGATGCTCTGGCTGGAATTTGCACAGCATTGCTCACACAGGATTTGAGTTCCTTTGATGCAGCTTCATTGGGAGTTTTCATTAATGGGTTGGCTGGTGATAAGGCATACGACGAGAAGGGCAACGGATTTTCAGCAAGTGACTTGGTATCCTGCATTGGTGGTGTGATTAGGGATGGATTATGTTAAGGGCATTTTTAAGGCACGTCCCAACAGATTCATTGCAGAAGTGGAAGTTGACGGGAGTCTGGAAATTGCTCATGTGCCGAATACGGGAAGATGTAAGGAATTATTGGTTGAAAATGCGGTTGTTTGGCTTGAACCATCCGACAATCCTAATCGAAAGACAAAATTTTCCCTGCACTTTGTCGAGAACAAGGGAGTACTTGTATCACTTTACTCACAGCAGGCCAACAGCATCGTATATGATGCCATTGTAAGTGGCAAGATAAAAGAGCTTGTGGGTTATGATTATCATCAAAGAGAAAAAACAGTTGAAAACTCAAGAATAGATATATACTTGGCAAACCATGAGGACGATTGTTGCGGCATGAACTTTCTGGTTGACTCATGTTACGTTGAGGTAAAGGGAGTTACGCTGATTGTTGATGGGGAAGCAAGATTTCCGGATGCTCCAACCGAAAGGGGAGCAAAACACCTGAAAGAATTGATTAAGCTTAAGGAGGAGGGAAACCGATGCTGTGTATTTTTCCTGATTCAACATCCTGCCGGAAAATTCTTCAGGCCCAACTGGGAAAATGATCCGGTCTTTTCTGAGACTTTAAATGAAGCTTACAGTAAAGGGGTTGAAATTTTGGTCTATCGATGTGACAATCAGCTTGAAGGTATTGAATTAATTCCCGAATCATTGGATTTTGATTTGGGAGAAAGTCTTGCCTATAGCGTCGTTAATGACTAGATTTGCAACATCATCATAAGGAGTTTCGCTTTTGTTAATCAACACCAAATTGTCGCCGTTAAAGTAATTTATCAGTCCTGCTGCAGGGTATACAACAAGTGAGGTTCCTCCAATGATTAAAGTTTCAGCATTTTGAATGTAATCAATTGCAAAGCTTAAAACGCCATTGTTCAATGGCTCTTCATATAAAACCACATCCGGTTTGACGATTCCTCCGCATTCGCACCTTGGAATGCCATCACTTTCTAAAATATGATTTAAACCATATTCTCTGTTACAGATTTGACAGTAATTTCTGTGGATGCTTCCATGAAGCTCAAAAACCTCTTTGCTTCCTGCCTTTTGATGAAGGCCATCAATATTTTGGGTAATGACAGCCTTTAATTTTCCGGCTTTTTCCAATTCTGCCAATTTCAAATGGGCCGGGTTAGGCTCTGCATCCTTGAAAACAAGATTTTCCTTGTAGTATGTAAAGAATTCTTCGGTATGGTCCATATAATAGGTGTGGGAAACCAGATTTTCAGGTGTGTCACCATATTTTTTTAAACTTTTAAAAATTCCGCTTTCTGACCTGAAGTCGGGTATTCCACTTTCTGTTGATACTCCTGCACCTCCAAAGAACACAATATTATCAGAAGAGTCGATAATTTCTTGTAATCGGTTAATTTTAGACATATTAATATTTATATTATTAACAAATATTAATTTTTCCCCAGATTCATTAATAAACTTTTAAATATGATATTTAACAGAGTAGTATTATTAACTTGTTATTAATTTTTGCGAGGATTTTCATGGAAAACAATGATTCAAATCTTGATTGGATGGTTTACTGGTCGCTTCCAAGGTATAATCCCAGAAACAGCCAGATTAAACTGATTAATGAAATTAATTTCGCAATTAAAAAAGGCTTTAAAAACATCATCCTGGAAGCCGGAACTGGTATAGGAAAATCCGCTATCGCCACAACACTTGCAAATATGTATGAGGATTCATATATCCTGACAATGACAAAGCAGCTTCAGGAACAGTACCTGGATGATTTTGGAGATATGCTTGTTGAAATTAAGGGTCGGGGAAATTATAAATGTAACTACAAGGGAAGTTGCGATTTCTGTATTAAGGCAGAGTACAATTTAAGGAGATGCAGCGATTGCGAGTATCAAATGGCCTTTAAAAAAGCGGTTGAAGCCAAAAACGTTATAACAAATTATGATTTTCTCTATTATGCAGGAGTTGCAAATCCTCTTTTGGATTCAAGGGAACTTCTGATTTTGGATGAGGCCCATAATCTGGAGCGTAAGATGCTGATGCTTTCATCCTGTGATCTTAATCGTGAATATATATCAACAAAATTCGGTATTGATATTTTTGAGCCTATAATGCATGCAACTAAATCAATCAACGATTTGAAAAGAAATCCGGAGTACTGGACAAGATTATGTGATGATTTAATAAAGGAATGTAAAAAAAGAATCAAAAAAATCGAAGGGGATGCCAATAAGACAGTTCAGGTCACTCTGGATGAGTTTGAAAACGACCCTTCAAAGTATTCCAATTTTGATTATGTCGAAAAGCAGAATCTCGAACAGGACATGAAAAATTTCGCTTCTATTTCTCTGGGTCTGGCTCACAAGGAACTGATCATTGACCTGCCGGGTAAGGAGAGCATTTTAAAAAATCAGATGGACATCTCAGCAGAGTTCAAACCATATTCCGTTGTTGATGATACTCAAAACCTTTTGAGTTTGGGAAATATCTGCATATTTTTAACAGGAACGCTGGGAAGCAAGGACAAGTTCTGTGAATGGAATAACATCAATCCTGATGAGACATATTATATTTATGAGAAATCGCCATTTGATGTGGCCAAAAGGCCAATTTATACTGATTTTGTCGGTCGGATGAGTGGCTCTAGAGGTAAAAAGCCAAACTGGAAAAATCCAAGGGCAATTAAAAAGATTCGGGAGTTGCTGGATAAACATTCAGATGAAAAGGGAGTTATTCACACGTCAAGCAATGAGCAGGCATTTTGGATAATGGATCAGCTAAAGGATTATCCGTTAATATTTGTTGGTGGTGAAGACAGAAACATGGTTTTAAAGGAATTTACCCAGACAAAGGAAAATCTGATTCTTATTGGAGCTTCAATTAAGGATGGTGTTGACTTCAAGGGAGATTTATGCAGATTCCAGATTGTATTTAAGATTCCCTATCCTCAACTGAATGAACAGGTAAAATATCGCCGTGACCTTGATCCCAAATGGTTTTACTATCAAACAGTTATGGCACTGATGCAGGCTTATGGTAGAGGTATTCGTGATATGGATGACTGGTGTGTAATGTATATAATCGATTCCAGTTTCAGGCAACTGTTTGAATATAATCGTGGATTTTTCAATGAATATTTTGCTGAAGCGGTTCAAAAAAAGAAGTAGAATGATAGCGTAAAGCTATCTGTTTAATTTTTGGTAATTTGCAGCTTGAAGACCGTGGTATTTGATCATACCTTCAACTTCTCTTTGGTCAGTTTCCTTGTCTTCAAATGTAATCTGTTCAATGCTGTGTAAGCTGAACGGTGATTTTCTCACAATAGGTTGGATTGAACCTTTGAATATTTTCATCACGACTTCTCCGCTTACCCTTTCCTGCATGTTGTCGATTGCCTGGTCTAAATCGTCTCTTAATGGTTCCTGCCATAGTGCTCTGTAGACCAAGTCGGAATAAAGGGTTGACATGTATTCTGCAAATCTTAATTCGTCGGTAGTTAAAACCAATTCCTCCAATGCTTGGTGTGCAGCAATCAGTAATTTTGCGCCAGGAGTTTCATAGATCTCTCTGCTTTTGATGCCGATCATTCTGTTTTCAATGGTATCGATTCTGCCGATGCCGTGGCTTCCTGCTATTTCATTTGATTTTTTGATGATTTCAATCAATGGCATCATTTCACCATTTATTGCAACAGGAATTCCTTCCTCAAATTCAATGGATACCTTTTCAGGTTCGTCTTTAGCGTCCTTCCATGAGGCGGTCCATTCGTAAATGTCTTCAGGAGGCTCATTTGCAGGGTCTTCCAGGACATCCCCTTCAATTGCTCTTCCCCAGAGGTTTTCGTCAATGCTGTAAATTTTATCATAGCTCAATTCGATGCCTTTGGATTTGGCATATTCCTGTTCTTCGGTTCTTGTCAAATTCATTTCTCTGATTGGTGCAATAATGCCTAAATCTGACATTGAAAGAATAATCGCTTCAAATCTGAACTGGTCGTTTCCTTTTCCGGTACATCCGTGTGCAATTGCAGTTGCTCCTTCTTTTTCAGCAACTTCTATAATTTTTTGAGCTATCAATGGTCTTGCAAGTGCGGTACTTAAAGGGTATCCTTCATATTCGGCATTTGCCTTAATGCCGCGTGCGATGTATTCGTTTGCAAATTCCTCTTTAGCATCAATGTTGTAGTGTTTGAGTCCACCGATTTTGGATGCCATTGTTTTTGCCTTTTCCATCTCTACTTCGCCCTGTCCTACATCCACACATGCAGTAATAACTTCTACATCGTATTCTTCTTCTAATAATTTAACACAGACAGAGGTATCAAGTCCTCCGCTGAATGCTAAAACTACTTTATCAGTCATTTAATTCACCATATAATAAAAATAAGTTTTACAGTAAATAGTATATTTTTAATAGTATTTATAATTTTAAAAA
>NZ_JBGVFE010000009.1:0-89433 GCF_045120835.1 Methanobrevibacter sp. | reverse complement strand
TAAAAAAAAGAAGTTAATGAATATATTTAATCTTTTTAAATACTTCATCAGCTCTTTTTAATGATTCTACCTCTTTTGGTGTTGACGGAGAATTTAATTTTTCAATGAATCTTTTTGCATCGATACCATCTAATGTTGGTGTAGCATTAACTTTACTTGCCATGATTTACATCCTCCATATTTTAACTATTATATTAAATAGTATATTGCACTTTATTTAAATATATTGTGCTAGTTTAATTTTTCACAGATATCCCTATACATAGGAATATTCCTTCTATTTTTCTTATTTACAGAATCTAATTCTACAAATTGATTGTGATTATAAAAGTTTATAGTTTTGGTGTTATTATATGCATCAACTGAAACGAATCTAATACCTATTTCATTTCTTAAATTTCTGCAAAACCCAACAACCCAATCTATCATTAAACTTCCAATATGCTGGTTTTGAAATTCCTTAGACACTGCCAATCTACCAATTTTAATTGCAGGGTATTGAGGATATTGGATTTTAAGTTTTTCATTGATTTTAATTGAGTCTGCAGATAGTGAAAAAAATCCAATAACATCCTCTTCATATATACATAAAAATATTGTGCAAAGATTATTCTTAATATTTTCAACAGAATCTTTTAATAGGAATTCGTTTAAATCTTCGTCACCACAATCAAAATTAATTGTTTTCAACTGTTCTAAATCAGTTTTAACAATTTTTAAGTTATCTATATTGGAAATTTTCATGTATAATATGTTAGATGAAATAATATTTAAAGATACTTATGAAAGTAATATTTCACATTATATTTCCACACCACTATCCGTTAAGATCCTCTCACCTACCGGCTGTTCCTCTTCAAAGTTACTGAGATAATTTTTATAGATTTCATCACCTTCAGAAGACAATTCCATAATGTATCTTAATACATCATCTCTTGAATAGCTGAAATAAATGTTTAGGCTTTCATCAATTCCCATCAGCTCCAATTGCATATTCAACAGCTGATTGCAGTATTTCAAGACCCATTTCTGGTCATTGGCCACATTAACGATAAACCCGGTAATGGCCGAATCGTTGATGTATTCGGCAACGTTCTGATTGGATCTTTCATTACCCGCCTGAGACTGAGGAGTTACAAATGTCCTCAGGATATTGTTTCTAAAAATCTCAGTCTGCCTTGTATAGTCTGACTGGTAGTTGTTACCGCCCAAGATTTTTGATTCAATTCCCGGAGGCACAATAGCCACATTGCTGTCAGCCGTAGTTCCATAATCTGCATACAGGTTTTCCTTTGCAGTTGAAGAGAGCTCCATAATGTACGGCCGGCCGTTTGCATCAAGTGAAGGCTTGACTTCAATGATATTGTCCTTGTTGATTCTCTCGACCTGATTTCTCTCCAAGTTACATTTATGATAGATGTCATCAAGGCAATTCAAAATAATGCTTTGGGCTTCCGAGTATATTTCATTGTACATGAAGTTGATTACCTGTTCCGGTTCGTATTTGACAGTCAGTGTCCCCTCTTCAACGCTGATGAAGTTGTTGAAGTCCTCAGGATTTCCGTTTACAACATCCTTCGGCATTTCATGAAGGTACAGCTGCACCTCATTGTCGTCATTGAATTCCTTTTTCAATCCGTAGCCATGGGCACCTATTTCAAGAAATATAGGCTTGATGTATTTGCCTATGCTTTTATCCCATCTCTCGACAGGCTTGATTAGTCCTTCACCGTCAACCATTCCTCCCTGCAATATCTCTTTAGCAACCTGGCGGATGTCGATTTTTCTGGCCCAAAGGATTAAAGTGAGTTTCTGCTCCTTGGAGAGCCTGTTTTCCTTGTCAACCAATACCACATTAACGTTAGCCTTATCAATTCTGTTTTTCAAAATTCCTGAAGTATAACCGTCAAGTTTAACAGCATATCTTGCATTGGCTATTGTCTTGTTGATTACCGGCGGAAGTGCATCAGGTAGGTCAAGGCCAGTATTGATTCCGTCAGTTCTGGGTTGCCTTTCATTTTCGCCCCAATAGCTGCGCTTGGTGTTGTACTGTTCTACACGGTTGTTTAATAATCTGGTTTTAATATAATCAGTGATGCCCATATTATCTTCCCATCATTTAATTTTCAATATATGTTTATTATATTATCTATTATATTTTTTATTATATTTTTTATATAAACTTGAAGGTGATGTTAGCGGGAAAAAATTAATTCTTAAAATCTGCTGATTTATGTAATTCAGTTCTTAATTTCAACTATATATAATATTAAATTAAATATCATTAATTGGTACAAAAAGGAAAAAAGGTTCAATGTGTGGAGGCCTTATCCCCTCCACATATTCATGATTATTTTACGGTGGTCGTTACTGTTTTCATGATTTTTTGAATTTTTATTTTATTTGCATTAAACCTTTTTGTGCCTGTTTAATATTAATATCTAATTTTTATTATTTTGGTCAGTATTTTTTAGAAAAAGTTAAATCATTAATTAATTTCGTCATTTTGAACGTTATTTAATCTCTCGAGGCGAAATAATTTTATATGTCCTATTATATAATATCATAGTGTAGAGAGAAAAGTAATAAATATTTTTGTGTCTTTTGATGCAAAATTATTAAATAATAAATGATTTAAAAAGTATATCATGAAAGGCAAAGTAATTTTCGTTGGTGCAGGACCTGGAGATCCTGATTTAATCACCGTTAAAGGAAGAAAAGTTATTGAAAATGCTGATGTGATAATTTATGCAGGCTCACTTGTAAATAAAGATGTTCTATGCCCTGCAAAAGACGGATGTGAAATTCACAATAGTGCTTATCTGAATTTGGATGAAACTGACGGAATCATAACCGAAGCGGTAAATGAAGGCAAACTGGTAGCCCGTGTTCACACAGGAGACCCTTCAATATACGGAGCTATTGCCGAGCAAATCCGTGAGCTGAAAAAGCATGACATAGAATATGAAATTATTCCCGGCGTAAGTTCCCTATTCGGTACTGCCAGTGTCCTTGAAGCAGAATTAACTTTACCTGAAATTTCACAAAGTGTAATAATTACCCGTCCGGAAGGCAGAACTCCAAAACCTGCCGGAGAAAGCATTGCAAGCTTTTCAAAGCATCATGCAACCATGTGCATCTTTTTGGGAATTGGTATGATTGACAAGGTAGTTGATGAGTTGCTTGAAGGTTACGAAGAGACCACTCCGATTGCAGTTGTCAAAAAGGCAACATGGCCAGACCAGCAAATAATTAGAGGAACCCTCGCAGATATTGCACAAAAAGTTAAAGATGCCAATATTACAAAGACTGCAATGATTGTGGTGGGAGATGTCCTAGACCCTGGCGACTTTAATGCATCCAAGCTATATGACAAAAACTTTAAACATGAATATCGTTAGATTTGGGATTAATATCAATCCCACAACTTTTTTTAAACAGCACCAATGACCCCAACATCATCAAATGCTTCATAATCCGATACATAGACCATGCATACTTCATCCCTTAATCCAAATATGAATGCATAACCTTCATTTTCATATTCCAAATAATATCCTGTATAACCGAACATTTTAGTAGGAGTTCCGCCCAAATCTGCGGCAACCTTCTCACTGTTAACCCCTTCGCCGGGAGTTCGGGTAACTCCGATTTCTATATAATACTTGTCATTGCTCCAGCCCATAGAACTGGATTTGACACCCTGGTCGTAATTAATGTCAGTTCTTGAAGGTTCATTGACATAATCTGAAGGCAATTCAAATTGAACATTATCGACCTTAACAATCTGCGTTTGACTAGAAATATATGAAAAAGAAACAAAAATGGCAAGTATGACCAAGACGATAATTACAATAATAGTAAACTTGTTAAAAAACTTTTTGTAATCTTTTGAAACTCTTTCGCCACAATTGCCGCAGAATACCGCATTTTCCTTTAATCTTTCACCGCACTTCGGGCAATGGTCAGTCATATTAACACTTGAAAACTAGCTATATTTATCCTTTATTTCATTCATCAATTTCAATTTTGAAAATGCAACTTCTTTTGGAGCCCTTCTAAGTCCACAATCAGGATCCAGTAGCAGATTATCTTTTCCAACAATTTCAATAGCCTTACGGACCAATTCCTCAACATCTTCAGTTTTATCTACCGTATTAACTGATGAGTCAACACATCCAAAACCTATCTTTTTATTGCCAATCTTTTGGACATTTTTCTCTAAAACTCCCAAATTAACGTTGTTTCCTGCAAATTCAAAATCCAGAATGTCAACATTAAATCTTGCAATGTCACTGAATGCATCAGATAAAATACCGCATACATGCATTGCCAAAGGTATCTCCAAACCATCATGAAGAATGTCTATTGCTTGGCGAGCGGTTTTCATATCAACCATACCTGTAGATAGGAATGGCTCGTCTATTTGAATATAAACAGGCTTTACCTTACGGGCAATTGCATCCACTTCAAATTTTAAGGAGTGCGCCAAATCGATTATGGCATCTTCCTTATTCTTATAAAAACCAGCAATTCTGGAAGAATGGACAATCGTATTCGGGCCGGTAATGATTCCCTTAACTCCCTTGCCTTCAGGAATATTGCCTTTATAATAATCCTTCATTACCTTTTTGGCATATTGCAAGTCCTTAACTGATATCTCCTGAATAGGATTTCTAATTTTTGATACGATAACGGTATTTCCGTCTTCAATTTTCATTCCAGGAATATATTCAGTGAAAATAGAAACCATATCTCCTCTGACCTGACCATCTGATATTATATCGACTCCTGCATCAAGCTGAGCAATGACACTATCTTTAATTGAATCTTTAAATGGATCATAAGCGCCAAAGGATTTCATTAGCTTATCTTTAAAATTAGATGGAGAGTTTTCACTAACAGGAAAGCTTCCGACAACAGTTGATTTCATTTTTTATTCCCGGTGTCCAGTTTTCTGATTTTTTCAACTTCCGCTTCATCAATCGGCAATTCAACTACGGAAGTTCCATGACAAGGTTTTGTATAAGGCAGGAATACTGTTCCCTTTTCATTATCAAAACCGATTGGAATTGGCGGTATGCCAATTACTCTAACGCCCAATACCTCATCACCGGGTTTAATGTATACCAAATCATCTGCTTTGAATCTTATAATCATTGCACAATCTTTAAATCCTGCTTTTGAAGCATGAATTTCATAATTATCAGATTGCTGAAGGTAAGTATCTAAACAAAAAGACATGTTATTCAAACTCCTTAATTGCTCTGTCAAATTTAACCTTAATCGGAGAAGGATTATGGAAAGCCCTAACTGCGGCAATTGTCGCTTCGCTTTCACTTTCTTTAATCATGTTGACAAACTCTTCCACTTCATCTGCATCCCTTGAAAATACGAGTGCCAAGGATTTGCATTGAATAATCTGTTCAAATGTAACGAAAAATGATGCGGCTGCATCCTTGTGAACGAAACCGACAAGCAAATCAAAATCACCCGGACCTACATCGCCCAGCAATCTTTCCAAATCAACTATTTTAAGTTTGTATAATTCTTCAGGGTCAGAGATTCTTACCAGTTTTGATGCCGCAGGGTTTGCAGCAATTGTTACATCATAACCCATTTTTGTTAATTTATTAAAAACATAAACCGCCATTGGAGTTTGGGATGGAGTTTCAGGACATCCAAGTAATACCAAAGCTTTCATAAAAATACCTCACTATGATCTTGATTTGAGAGTTACCACATTAGCCAAGATTAATACGCCTACAAATATGAATGTTAACAAAGCCATACCGTTTATAGTTCTGTTGAACACAAATAATCCGATTAAACCTTGTGCACAGAATGATGCTAATGCTCCAGTCAATAATACTTCTCTTCCCAAGTATTTCTTATTATTTTTCTCCCTTTTCTCCCTATACATTTTCAACACTTTAAAACCGATGACGATGGTTCCAAGTACAAAGGCAACCAGACCAACAAGGCCCAATATACCAAAGTCAAATCCATATCCGAAGATACCCGGAAGCATATAATCAATTGTATCCTTTTGGTTTACGAGTATACCGAAAAACATTGGGAAAGGGAGACCAAAGAATAATACCAATTGCATCGGCAACGTAATATATCCTTCAGCGAATGCCGTACCTTCTGCTCCCCAATATGAAGCATTTGCATTGTGACCGATTAATTGTATATTATGCAATACTGTCTTAATACTTGACAGAGAGTACTGTTCAATCCTGCTTAACCTCAACATCGGTGAAAAGATTGTCATTCCAGTAATTCTTGAAGCAGCTTCCAGAAGAACAAAACCTACACCTGCTGCACCCAATAGCAACCCTACCCTTTTGAGAGTAATTGCAGATTTTTCCCTGAAGGATTTGGATATGATTAAATAACCGAAGAACAAACCAATAAGCCATAATATTAAAAATGACCTGTGCATTAACCCTCCGAATATTGTAATGCCTACAAGGAATATAATTACAAATCTTCTAAGTGGCCGTATATCCACTCCCGATTCCTTCATTACTTTCAGCGATGCCAATGCGGCAACAGTACCTAACAAAGCAATCGGACCGAATGGATGAGTAAATTCAGCCTGACTCGAAGATATTATTAAAAGTGCAATATCCGCTCCAAAAATAAGTGTAAAACCTCCCATAATAAACAATGACAAAAAGGTTACAACACTTAAGGATAATGGAATTAGGTTTAATGCAAACACCATTGTTACAAATAGCATTAATCCTACTTCAACAATTAATTGTAAGTGGTTTTGAGCAATTAACAACATTTTCTAATCACAATTCTTCTTTATTTTAAAATTAAAGTGGACTGACCGGGATTTGAACCCGGGGCCTCCGCCATGCCAAGGCGACGATCTACCATCTGAGCTACCAGCCCAAAAATAAAATTAATTAAGTAAATTATATATTTGAAATTATTACTATAAAAAACTATTTACTGTTGTGAGCCAAATCATACAAATTATCAATAATCACCTGGAACAAATCATCAGTTTCAACATCGATTTTTTCATGAGGATTTACAATGAAATCAAGTGCCTTGTTTATGACATCATCAGTATCATTGGACCTGTACATCAAACCCTTGTTGATATAATACTGATCAACAGACAATGTTTCGCCAGGATAACATGATATGACTGGAGTCTGTAGAATTGCAGCTTCCCTGTTCATTGTTCCTCCCGCACCTATCACCAGATCAGATTTTTTAATAATGCTTGAAGTGTCCACTGGCGGTTTTAATATTGAAACGTTTTCAATTCCTTCAAAAATTTCGGCTTGCTCTTTAAATCTTGGCAAAATCAGAATGTTTGCCACATTCTTAAGCTCATCAACTATAGGAGATAAAACTGATTTTCTACAGTCTGCATCAAGATATGATGCAAGTGAAGGTTCAGGTCTCATCAGAATAGTTTTGGAATGATTCAATTCCAAATTCAAATCATCAAAAACATTATCATTATACTTGAAGCTTTTAAAATGCATTAATTCAGAGGTACCATTATATGGAATAATCGTATTTGGGTCAGCACCGTATTTCATCAATTTCCAAAAATCTATGATATCCGGAGTGATAATCCTATCACAAAGCGGAAGTGTCAACTTGTTGGCCGCCAATGCATGTTCATTGTCAAGCACATAGAGACTTGGAATTCCAAGGCCAAATGTGATTCTTGGAAGCTCAATGGAATGCTTGCTAAGGGCGACATCAACCCTTTCACCATGTATAATATCTACTAAATTAAAAACTCTTTGTGTGCTCTCCCTCAATTTATCATAAAGACTTACACCATGTTTCCCAACAGATATGAAGTCAATATCATACATATTGAGTAATTTATGGATATCTCCAAATTGTCTTGCTGTAACGATTACATCCTCACCTTCGGCTTCCAAATATTTGATGACATCTTTAAAAAACCTTACATGAGGAGCATTTGAAATATCTATCCATATCTTCATGTTACCACCTGAACTTTAAATCTAATTCATTGCATCTTCAATAACTTTAATAATTTCATCCAGTCCTTTGCCTTCTTTTAAACTGGATTTAATGACATGAACATTAGGGTTTAATTTTTGAGCGTCACTCACCATCTTGTCGGCATCCGCTCCAACCGCATCAGCCAGGTCAACCTTGTTGATAACAACAACATCAGATGTTTGGAAAATAATTGGGTGTTTTTCTACAGTATCATCACCTTCGGTAACGCTTACAACCACAATTCTCAAATGTGAACCCAATTCAAAATCAACAGGACAGATTAGATTTCCCACATTTTCAATGATTACCATATCCAATTCATCCAATGGTAAATCTTCTAATCCATGACCTACCAAGTGAGCATCTAAGTGACATTCCTTACCTGTGTTTAAACCGACAACAGGTACATTGTGCTCTTCAATACGTCCTGCATCAAATTTTGAAATCACATCTCCGGCCAAAACACCAATTTTATAATCAGTATTATCAATTATCTCTTCAATGAGTGTTGTTTTACCGGAACCGATTGCCCCTACAAAATCAACACAGAAAATATCTTTTTCTTCCAAATTCTTCAAGTTTCTGTCTGCTAACTTCTTATTAGCATCCATAATATTTTTTGCTACTTCAACATCAGCTACTTGGTGCATCTTTTCACCTCAATTCAATTCAACATTATCAGGTTTTTCAATAACGATATTTTTAACAACAATATCCTTACCGTTTAATACTTCTACACTTAAACTGTCACACTCAGGACATTTTACAAGTGGAGCATAATGGTCACTGTCATCGAGTATTGCATGACCGTGGAATTTACAATCATTACAATCAATTTCAGCAGGAATGTCTTCAAAATTAATTTCTGCATCTTGCATAATAGTATTATCAATTAAAACCCCCAATATGAATTCCAATTGTTCTGGATTAATCATAGCGAGCCTACCCACTTCAATTGTTACTTCATTAACTTCAGTTGCATTATTTGCCTCAGCAGTTTCAAGCACTGCATTAATGATTCCCTGAGCCATAGATAATTCGTGCATTATTTTTACTCCCAATTAAAACTTAATACTTTAAATATTGTTTTATTAATTTATAAAACTATTTACTATTCAACAATTTTGTGAGTAATACTTTAAATGTTGTATTAAGCAACATTTATATATTCATCCATTTAAAAATAATATCCAAGGAGATAGTATTATGACATATAAATCAAAATTCGGTTTTGGATGCATGAGGCTTCCACTAACAGATGCAAAGGACCCCACCAGCATAGACCAGGAGCTTTTCAACGAAATGGTAGACATATACATGGAAAAAGGCTTCAACTACTTCGATACTTCCTACGCATATCACAATGGGAATAGCGAAAGGGCCATCAGAAAAGCAGTAGTCGAAAGATACCCTCGTGAATCCTTCCAAATCTGCGATAAAATGCCGACATGGGCATTGACAAGTGAAGAAGACAATGAGAAATTTGTCAATGAGATGTTAGATCGACTTGGAATTGATTATTTTGATGTATTTTTCATTCACAATATCAACACTCCATGGTTTAAGCTGGCAGAAACACATAACACATTTGAATACATTAAAAAAATGAAGGAAAACGGAACCGCTAAAAAAATTGGTTTAAGTTTCCATGAAAATGCAGATTTGCTTGAAAAGGTGCTTGGCAAATATGGCGACATCCTCGATATTGTACAGCTGGAATTGAATTACCTGGACTGGGAAGATCCTGCCATTGAATCCCACAGATGCTATGAATTATGCGTGAAACATGGACTGGACGTTTACGTCATGGAACCTCTGAAAGGAGGAGTCATTGTAAATCCAAATGACGAGATTAAGGAAGAGTTTAACGGTTTCAATCCCGACAAGTCAATAGCCAGTTTTGCATTGAGATTCTGCGCATCACTTGAGAACGTGAAAATAGTTCTAAGCGGAATGAATAAGATGGAAGATCTGCTTGACAATTGCGATACTTTTGAGAATTTCGAGGTTTTAAATGATGAAGAAAGAGAATTTTTAGAAAACATGGCATTAAAGCTTAAGGAAAGTGTTGCCGTAGCATGCAGTGAATGCGGATACTGTGTTGATGCCTGTCCTGAAATGATTCCGATACCTGAATACTTCACATTATACAACATTAGCAAAAATCAGCCTCAATCAAATATCTACAGACTATATTTCGACAAATTAGGTGATGAAAAGGTACCCGCTGACGAATGCACATATTGCGGAACCTGCATTGACTACTGCACACAAAAAATTGACATTCCCGAAGAATTGGAAAAAGTGTGCGAACATTTCCAAAGTGGATTTTCACCATATGCAGGAACACCCTAGGAAACTCTCATCTTCAGCTCCCTGACCATTTCACCATTCTTATTTATTTTTGAAGCTTTTTTATAATATTCGACTGCCTTCGGAAAGATTCCTGAGTGATAATATATCAATCCCATCAAAGCCAGCGCTTCTGAATTTCTGTCATCAAAATCAAGAAGTTCCTCTAAAATTTCCGATGATGTCGCAAGGTCCCCCTGATTGAACAGGTCATAAGCCTCTTCATATAATGTATCAATATCATCAAGGGATTTCAGCTCAACATGTTCCTTTTTGGGCTTATTTGTAAGCAATGCATCCAGTTCATTTGCCATCTCATTTGACCTGTCGGCTGACAGAGCCTTTTTAGTAAACACCAATGCCACATCTTTCTGGTCCTGCTCATACAATATCTGACCCATCAGGGCCAGCGCTTTTGCATGTCTGTTATCATGGGCCAGAACATTATTCAGAATATCTTTAGATGCGGAATAATCTCCCTTTTTATACAAGTCATATGCATCGATAAATTCATCTACCTCTTCAATAACGATTTCCTCTTTTTCACCGGCAGCGTCACCTGAAATTAATTTGGACATGTACTCCAAAATATACTTGGTGGCATTCTTGTGCAAAGGCTTGTTATCGTTTCCGCATTTCGGGGAGTATATGCATGCGGGACAGCCGCTTTGGCATTGACAATTGTTCAAAAGATCAATTGTGGAATTCAGCAGGTCCACAAAAACATCAACAGCCTTTTCGCAAATTCCAATTCCCCCTTCATAACCGTCATAGATGAAAATGGTTGCCTCTTGCGTATCTTCATGATAATTGGTGGACAGTCCCCCAATATCAAATCTATCACACATAGTATGAAGTGGAAATAGGCCTATCAAAGCATGTTCAGCACCGTGCAAACCTCCGGCAAACACTTCCTCTTCATTGGAAAACATATCTTCCAGTGTATCCTTTACACGTTTCGGTATTGTAAACCACAGTCCCTTGGTAGCGAATTTCAAGGGAGGCAAATCAAGAGGATATGTTCCGATTGCTTTTGAGAACTGCATTTTCTTGTATTTGAAGTAATCTTCACTTACTGTAAGCTCACCGAAGTGTATTGTCAGCTTGCCATATTTTGTTTTTGACAATTTCTTTTTGATGCTGATGTCTGTCTGATTCAAAACCATCGTATGATAGTCAACTTCCTGCCTTGATACATTTACAAATCCATTTTTTAAATTGACACTATTTACAACATAAGTGTCTCCCTTGTTGATTAGAATAGCTCCCTCATGGGCCTCACGATATACCTGAGAACGTTCCATGGTCTCAAGGAGTCTTCCGTTATTCATTACCTTAAACTCTTCAGAGGATATCTGATCCAGGGAATGGTCCATTGCAGGATTGTCGTCATAAGGATATATGAAATCTCCCCTATGGTTTTCATGCAAGTCCTTCTTATCGACCAGCTCATCAATCACATTTTGTGAAATTCCAAAGTATTTTTCAGATTCTCCCCTCTGCAGAGGCAGTTCCTTAGCTGCACAAAGCAGATGGGCCTCCTGCAGTATAGGATTTGTCAAATCAATGATTGCGTTTTCATGAGGCTTGTCAAAGAAGAATTTCGGATTGTTCATGAAATACTGGTCAAGCTGATTTTCAAATGCAATCAGTATTGCAAGGGATTTCTGATTGCTTCTGCCTGCCCTTCCCGCCTGTTGCCAAGTTGAAATCATGGTGCCAGGATAACCTGAAATTATAACACTGTCAAGAGATCCTATATTTATACCAAGCTCCAAAGCATTGGTGCAGGTAACTCCGAGATACTTGCCGCTTTTAAGACCCTCTTCAATCTCACGTCTTTCCTGGGCCTGATATCCTGCCCTATATGCAGCAATCCTATGAGCCAATTGTCCCTTAACCTGAGTCATGTCCTTTTTGGCCCACATTGCAATTAGTTCAGTGGTCTTTCTTGAAATGGTAAAGCATAATGTCTGGATGTTTTTAAGCATCATATACATAAAAATGTTTTCCGTTTCCATATGAACCGATGGAGCATTCTGCGTATTGACCCTATTTCTGACATAATTCTTAAATGGATTATATAAAATGAAGTCCTTTTCACCGCTTGGAGACGTATCGCTGTCAACCAAAACGAATTCCTCACCGGTCAAGCGATTTGCAAGTTCCAAAGGATTTGCAAGGGTTGCGGAGGACAAGATAAACTGGGGATATGATCCGTAAAAATTGGCGATTCTCTTTAGTCTTTTGATTAAAAAAGCAACATTGGAGCCAAAAACCCCCTTATAGTAATGGGATTCGTCAATGACGATATACCTTAGGTTTTTGTAGAATCTGGACCATTGGTGATGCCATGACAATATCAGATGCAACTGATAAGGGTTGGTCAATACAATCCTTGACTTTTCACGTATTCCCCTTTTGTCTTCACGGGGAGTATCCCCATCATAGGTTCGGGGAGTGATTTTAATGTTCAATTCCCTCTCAAGGTTCTCCAAAACATGCAGCTGATCATTTGACAGCGCCTTTGCCGGATAAATATACAGGGCCGTAGCATCCCTGTCCTCAATCATGGTTTCCATAATCGGCAGATTGAACGCAAGGGTTTTTCCCGAAGCAGTTGGAGTCGTGATGATTACGTGTTCCCCATCCTTAATTGCCTCATATGTTTCGGCCTGATGGAGGTATAGCTTTACATCTTTTGATGAGAGATAATCCACTATCCTTTCATTCAGATTATCAACTTTTTTATAACTGGCCTTTTTAGCAGGTATAGTTTCAATATGAGCTATATTTTCCCTATATCTCACATCATTCTTAAACATATCAATATTCTTTACATCAGACATAATACCAGCTAAAATTAAAATTAATATTAATAACTTGATTACAAATGATATTTAAATATTCGTATTTTCTAAAAATAGAAAGTTAAAAGCAAGACTGCTTTTAACTTATGCATATTATGGAAGAAAATATTCCCCCATTATAGTAATGAACTTTCAACCTTAAAAAATTTTCATTAATTAGGCAAAGTCAAATTCTTCAGTTGACATTACTTTGCAAATGCTCTCTCAATGAATATATAAATTAAAAGAAAAATAATTATAAATTATAGTACTAAGAGGCAAAAAAATGATATCACCAGAAAAATTTGAAGAAATTGTAGTCAATGTATTGGAAAGGGACATCTCTTCAAATGAAGACCAAAAAAAGGCAATTTTATCTGCACCCAACCAATCACTATTCCTAGTTGCAGGTCCAGGAAGCGGAAAAACCACCGTAATGGTGCTGAAGATTTTGAAATTTATTTTTGTGGATGACATCAATCCCAATGAAATATTTGCAACAACATTCACACGAAAAGCCGCTGAAGAATTATATTCAAGGATTTTAGGCTGGGGAGATTTAATTAAAACACATATTGAAGATAACGGCGACTTTGAGATGATTGAAAAAATCATAAGAATTGATTTAAACCAAATCAAAGTGGGAACAATAGACCAGTTAGCTGAAGAGATAATGAAAGAGCATAAGGAACCTGGAAAAAACCATCCTGTCATAATTGAAAATTTTGTTTCCAACTCTGCAATGATAAAAATTCTAAGCGAAAATGAAAGATACAAGTCTGAAAGTCTGCAGGAATACATAAAATCAATAACCGGGAAGGAAAAACTTGATGAAGCCTCAAAAATGAGTGAAACAATACTTGAAATCAAAGACAGAATCTATCATGATCAGGTAAATCTTGACAAGCTATATGATAAGGTCAAAGACAGCAACGGAAAAAGAATGGTGCTTGACTGCATCAGGGACTATGAAAATATTTTAAGGCAAAGAAATACTATGGACTTTGCAATGCTTGAAAAAAGATTTCTGTCTTTTCTCAAAGACAACAAGCTGAATTTGTTTTTAGATGATGTAAAAATTGTTTTGATTGATGAATATCAGGATACAAACCTAATTCAGGAAGACATTTACTTTACTATCGCCAAATCCGCCCTGAAAAACAATGGAAACATTACCGTTGTAGGTGATGATGACCAATCCCTCTACCGATTTAGAGGAGCTACTGTGGATTTATTTACAAACTACAAATCTAGGGTTCATGACAAATTGGGAATTGATGTCGAAGAGATTAATCTGAAGACCAATTACCGTTCAACGGAAAACATCATCAACCATTGCAATCAATTTGTAGAACTAGACAATGAATATCAACTGGCAAGGGTTAAAAATAAGCCAAAAATCATCGCTCCTGATTTTGATAAGGATAAAATGCCAATACTTGGACTGTTTAGAAACAATGTTGAAATGCTTTCAAAATCACTGGCAAGCCTAATTTCAAATCTTGTCAATAAAGGGGAAGTAAATTTAAAAGTTCTGAAAGTTCTTGATGAAGAGTATTTCAGGCAGGTCAACGGCAACATTGACATTGCCAAATTACAGCAGATCAATGCACAAAAAGAAAAAGAAGGAAAAAGCATTGAAAGAATCACTCTCAAATTAGACAGCGAACATGGTTCTGCATCAGACATTGCAATATTATCCTATTCCCCGAAGGAAAATCAGTTTGGGTCCCGTTCATTTTTATATTATCTGAGAAAGAATCTCAAAAAGCAGAGAACCCCAATTGAGGTTTTCAATCCACGAGGCATTGAACTTCAGAAAGTTGATGTAGTATCAATATTCTGCGGACTGATACTTGAGTGCATTGACCCTGAAAGCAAAATTCAAAACAGCGACAAGACAATACCTAATCTCGCCAAAGTCACAATGACAAAATGGAGAGTTAATGCACGGGAATATATCAAATTAAATCCGGAACCCCATGAACCGATTAACCTTAGCCAATTTGTCCTTTACTGGCAAAACAGAATACCTCGAGGAACTGAAAATTGGCCCAAAAAAGCCAGTTTAATGGAACTTGCATATAAATTGATTACATGGATTGACGAGCTTCAGGACGATGTTGAAGGAATCGTGTATCTGGAAGCAATTACCAAATCAATAACACAAACCGGATTTTTCAGCAAATATTATTCAAGCATATCATTTGTCAGCAAGCAGGAGGAAAAGGCATCTGTTTTGGAAGCCATCTGGAACATATTCATACCCCTTTCAACAGGAGGAATACAGATTGATGAATCTCTTCTTGAAACATTGCCCGAAGACAGGGTAAACGTATTGTCCATCCATCAGTCAAAGGGATTGGAGTTTCCACTTGTTATCGTTGATGTGGGTTCCAGATTTAAAGACAACAACATCAAAACTCAAAAATTGAGATTTCCAAAAAAACCTCCGGAAAACATCACGATTGAAGACAGCATACGCCAATACAGTGAACTTGGAGATACAAAAAGAAGCGAAACGGACAGAAGATTTGATGATTTGACCCGTCTTTATTTTGTTGCATTTTCAAGGGCCGAAAGCGTATTGTTATTGGTCGGTCTAAATTCCTCCATAGAAGGATATACTCGCAAGAATGACCACTTTAACATACCAAATATTGCCCTCGGATGGAGCAGAGACGAAAAGTATGTTGGATTTGATGAAATATACTTAATTTAGGAGATATAATATGAAATTACCTTCCCGATCAAAAGCTTATATGATTCCAGAATACAGTCTTACTGGAGATTTATTATCCTTTCTAACCTGCAATCTGCAGTACAGATACCAAAACAAAGGTACATTGCCTCCTTCTAAGCCTGTTCAGAGATGGTTTGGAGAATTTATTCATGGTGTTCTTGAAGAGGCATACATGGAATGGAATTTAAACAAAAAAGAATTTCCATGGAACTGGAAAAGTGATATCAGACCTATTGAAGATATGATTGATATTAGGTTGCAGGTTGATGGCCTATATCCCTATGATGAGGATCTATTTTACAGTTTACTGAATAGTGAATTGACTTTTGAAGAGTTGAATGAGCATGACCATAAGAAACTGGCCAGTGCTAGGGCTGAACGGGCGATAAACATATGGGGACCACATCTCTTTCCATTAATTGATTCGACAGAACTTCTAATAAAAGGCATAAGACATATGCCTAATTATGAAAAAAATGTCAGCAGGTCAAACTATTATGGAATTAATGGTGTTGTTGACGTATTGAGCTCAATGAAGATTAACAAAAACTTAAATCAAAGCAATCTTGACAACTACAATAATAAAATCATTGAATTCCTTAAAAACGACCAAGAATTTCGAAAAAAAATTGCCGATTACTCCGAGGGGGATGAATATGAAATCATCATCGACTATAAGGGCATGAAAAGGCCACCTCAACAGAGCATCAATAAAGTCAACAATCCCTGGGACAATCACAAACAGCAAATTTTAACATACTCATGGCTTAGAGGCCAACAGGAAGATGCAAAACCAATATTTGCAGGAATCATATTTTATTTAAATGAATTGGTTCCCTCAAAAGAGGACTTGCTTTTGATTCAGGATGAAATTGCCCATGACCTGACTGATGATGCCATAGACTATGGCAGATTTGCAGACGATGTCGAATTAATCATGAACTGGCAGGAAGATGACAAGGCGCCGGAACTTTCAGAAGAATTTAGGATAGCCCGATCTATCAGAATAATAAATATTGATGAAGATGAAATTGATGAATCGCTTAACAGATTTGACAATGTCGTTTTCAATATTGAAAGTTCATTAATCAATGAAATCAAAGGATGTAAAATTCAAGATGCATGGAAAGCGGATTCAGATGAAAGAACCTGCGATGCATGCGATTTCAAGACTTTCTGTAAAAATAACAGTGTTAAAAGCAAAGATATTAAAATTCCATAATAACAATATATTATTAAAGGTGATTTAATGGCAGATAATTTAGCAAAAAATAAAGAGTACTGTGAAAAAATCGAAAGTAAAATTAAACTCGATGCAAAGCCAGTGGCAATGAAACTGATTAAAACCGAAGATGACTTGCCTGAAGGAATTGATTTGATTGATGAAAAAATCAGACACTGCGAAATGGTTAGAAAAGCATCTCTGGGAGACACTTTCTATTCAACAATAGACCAGCAGTTATGCTTAGGTGGAGCAGGGGCCATTGGACTTAGAGATATGCCTGAAAAACTGGCAAATGGTGAAAAATACTTCTCATTAGGCAGATTCCAGGATTTAGAAACTGCTAAAAACCTAACCAGCAAACTTTCAATCATTGAGGACATAAGTTGGGGAATAATCTATGCACCATTGGATGAAGCTGACTTTGAGGCAGACGTTATCCAAGTTATTACCGAACCAGTTGGTGGAATGAAACTTGCTCAAAGCATAGTTTACAAAACCGGTGAGAAAATCACCCCTTCATTTGCAGGCATCCAGTCATTGTGCGGTGATGCTTTTGCAAACCCTTACCTAGCCGATGGAATCAACTTTACCTTAGGTTGCGATGGTTCCAGAAAAGCTGCAGACATTAAAGACAATGAGATGACTGTAGGTATCAGCAAAGCCAAAATTGATGAAGTCATTTCAGGTTTAGATTCAATCTAAGAGTTTTAAATAGTCATCATAGTGATTAATATTTAACAACTCTTTTTCATTTTTTTCTTTTATCCCATAAAAGGTATATCCATCATCAAAAATTTTACGCAATAAAGGATTTAAATTGTCATCCTCATTTTCAAGATATCCCATCAAGTTTTCGCGAGGAGCCACAAAAGGCATACCCAATCCTTCAGCAGTATCAAGCAAACCTGTTTTTCTTCTTCGCAAAATGGATATAGTTCTATATGGATCTTCACAATTTTGAATTACATCAATCATATTTTCAAATGTATGACTGCTGACTGTTGGCTGGTCTGCGGTAATGCACAATGCAAAATCCGAATCAGTATTTGACAAACCATTGAATAAAGATGTTGACAAACCTACATCTACAGGGTTGTTTTCTATAAACTTTACTTTATCTTTATAATTATCAAAGATAGCTTCCTTTATTTCACTAGCATAATGCCCAAGCACCACAATACATTCATCTATATTTAAGGATAATGCATTATCAATAGTAGTCTCTATAACAGTCTTATTGTTGAATGGCAAAATTAGCTTATTTGTTAATTCAATGCCTCGGGAAATTTGATCATTCCTCATTCTGGAATTCTTTCCGGCAGCAGTAATGACTGTTGAAATTGACATAAAAAAAAGAAAATTAAAAAGATATATTCAGTCATTTGGAATATATCTTACGATTTGGGCATAAATGCCCATTCCAGTTCCTTCACCTTCAGTCCACATGTTGATTTTAACCGGATAATCATGATTGTTATATACAGTGATATCCTGTGCAGGATTATAACCGAATAGAACTGCATCTTCATCCCATGACATACCAACCGGAAGGTCAAATCCTTCGGCTGTAACAGCTGCCCTCAATGCCCTTGCAGATGGACATACACCATGTGCAGCACTTCCACCAGGTGCGGAGGCATCGCTTGCAGATTCGAAGTAAACATAATCCTTACCGCTGGCAGTTGAATCAGGAGGGATGACTGTTCCATTCCATGCGTCAACAAATTGACGTGCATTGATTTCCCGAGTACCATCACCGTATTCCGGGTGGGAACCTAATTCTGTACCATAAGCTTCACCTGCTTGTTCGGTATAATTTGAAGCATATAATAAAATTGGAGCTCCTGTTGGATACTCTGAAGCGTAATCTACAGTTTCCTGACCGAATATCTTAGGAACATCAGTTGAACTAATATTATTTCTTCCGTCTGAAAGACCTGCCATTCCTTTTTCTAAAGTAAATGTAGAACCTTCCTGAGCATCATAATTATACCAACTGGCAATTGTAGAAGCATTATAATAGTCATTATGATAATCTAAATTTTTAATTTCATCAACAGGAACGGATTTAATCTTTTTACCGTTTTCATAAACGTCAACACCAGACGCAGTCTTTTTCAACCATTTGTATGGTGTACTATATGCCCATACATAATTGTCCGGCTCTTTTACAACCAGCTTATCGCCTGCATAGGTTAAAAAACCCGGACCTTCAACATCCACCACATTACCGTAAGAGTCAATACCTTCCCCTGAAACCGTTGTGAAATCAAATGGAACTGCACCTGTTGATAGGGCCATTAAGATGCCCTGCAAATCAAATGCCTGGAGTTCATGAGATAAAAAGGCGAAATTTGTCACCAAAGGAACCTCAACAGGTTCTGTTGTACCTACAATAGATTGATTTTCAAACATAGATTGGCCAATGGGAAGATTATATGCTTTTGCAACGGATTCAGCAGTATAACTACCACTTGCAGAATTGAAAACCGCAAGAAATACACATAAAGCAAGTAATGCTATAAATATAGCCGTAGAAATCTTTCTCCATCCTTTACTCATTTCATACACCCAAAAATTATACAATATATACTATATAACACATATTATAAAAAGGTTATTGAAAAAATTAAAGCTTTTCAGAAATCTGTTTAATCCTTTCTTGAATTTCGATTATTACATCCTGTCCATTACCACCTATTAGAATAGCCTCCTCATGAGAATATTCCGCAACCAATTCAATAATCTGGTCCAATGTATTTACAGTGATGATATTTCCCATATAACCCAAGGAATTAAGCCTATATATTGCAATGTCCAAAGTATCATCAAGACCTGGGAAAAGCACAATCACTTCAGGATTATACTTAACTGCAACATCCAATATGTCCAGCCTATGTACCTCATTATGCCTAGGAGTACCAATGAACAGTGCATAAAAGTCCTTTTCAGCCAAAACTGAAGCTAGAGCATCTGAATTGTCTGTCTTTCCAACATAAACATCCGCATCATTAATCTTATAAACATCCAACCTGCCCTCAACAGCCTTGAAATCTCCCAAACTTGATTTGATAATGTCTTTGGGTATCTTCAGTTCCCTTGCAATAGCAGTGGCAAGGCCAGCATTGAGGAGATTAAAGTTACCTATTAACTGCAGTTCATCCTGATAAGCGAAATAAGGAATTGTTTTACTTGAGGATTCTTTAAAATCCGTATTAAAATCCTGATCAAAAGCAGTGAATATTGTTTTGTCCTTGAAAAATCTAACCAATGAGTTTTTATAATTGGCAATAGTTTTGTGGACATCCATATGATCATTGCCAATATTGGTCAATCCTACCATATCAAAGTCAAAACAATAATTGGCAAAATCTAAAGTCATATCACAGACTTCAACAAGCAGAATATCATAATCACCATCTTGGGCCTCCAGGATTAAATCATAATAACCTGAAAAGCCTCCCCCTCCATTTCCTCCTACTATGACATTTTTACCTGCATCTTCCAAAATTCTTTTCAACATATGCACGGTAGTGGTCTTTCCGTTGGTTCCGGTAATTCCAATAGTGAAAATGTCCTTATGACTGTCTAAAACATCACTCAACAATTGGCCATTTTCAAGAAGTTTATCAGCAAAAGATCCTCCGTACATACTGGGACTGAATGCTATCGCATCACAACTTTCAATAGCATAGGAATTGGTAAAGCCCAAATCAACGGTTATATTGTCACCAACTATTGAAACGGTTTGTTTGTCTTCAATCATGTTCATATCTAAAACAGGTAAATTCAACCCCGCTAAATCAACATTAATATTCAAGTCTGTAGCATACACTTCCCAACCATGTTTTAAAAGAGAATTTACTGCTTTTTTTCCTTCTACACCTAATCCGATTACCGCTGCTTTCATAAAAAATAATTCCTTAAATAATTCTAATATAATTTTTAATGTTAGAATTAATAAATATTTTTATATAATGGAGAGTATACTTAAAGCAAGGTGATTAAATGTTTGAAGATGAAAGAGATGATAAAATTTACAATTTAATTATCACAAACGGCATTGATAAAAATAATGAATACGGCCAATTCACAGAAAAATTATTCTCAAAAGTTGATTTCAAATGGAAAGAATCAATATCCGGCTCCTATGCAACCGCAGGTGAGGCATTTTATAAAAAAGTAGATAGAATTATCATGCTGTCTGGCCTTTATAATGACAATAAGGAATTGTTCGAAAATCTGTTAAATGCCGGCAAAGAGCATAAAATACCTATAGTGCTTGTTAGGCCATTAGGATTAGAAGAAGTTCCGGAAGTGTTGGAGGAATCTGCCGCCACCATTGTAGGATGGAATGCCAACTGCATTATCGATTCCATTAAAGATGCTGAAGAAACAATGTGAAAAAAAAATAAAAGTAATAATGATTACATCATTACTTTTGAAATACCATTTTCTTTTTCAACCTTTATTAGATTATCCGCAGCGTTTTCAAGTTGCGCTTCATGAGTTACAATAATCATTTGAGGCAAGCTAGACATTTCCTTTAATAAATTAATCAGTTCATGTCTTCTTGAAGCATCCAAATGAATTGTAGGTTCATCCAATAAAATAGTGTCCAATTCACCATTTGCCATGGCTTGAGTAATACCCAATCTTAAGGCAAGCGCAATGGCAATTTTCTCACCGCCACTAACCATACTGATTGATGATTCGCCTTCAGGACCATAGACAGTGACCTCATAGTCATCATCAATGGTCAAATCTGAATAGTTGAAATTGAACTCCTTGAAGAAATCCTTGGTATGCTTTTGGATAGCCGGACGTGAAATATTTCTCAAGTCTTTTTGGATACCTCCCCTACTGTACAACTCCCTTATGTGCTTGAGCAAATCAACATACTCATTTACATTGTCATACTGCTTTTTAAATCCTGAAGCGGTCTTGATTTTTTCAGTCAAATCCTGAAGACTTGCAATGGATTCCTTTGCCTGACCTTTAATAGTAAATAGCTCTTCATTGAAGGAATTTTTCCTTCTTTCATAGCGTTCAAAGTTGTACAATATTTGTTCATACCTTTCCTCATCATATAATGAAGCTTCAATTTTATGTTCAATAATGTCCTTTTGATTTAATGAAACACCAATGTCTTCTTTAATAGACTCCAATTGAGTCATGTATGAATTTTTATTTTGAACAAAACCTTTGAGCTGATTATATTCTTCATTTTTCAGCTTCAAATCATCAATACGATTTTTAAGTTCAGCGGCACTGATATCTCCACTCAAATGAGGATCCTGTTCAATTGCCAGTTTAATGTTGGTTACATGATTGTCAATTTCATTTTTAATTTGTTTTAATTGGTATTGAGATTCAGTTTCACTGCCCAGAACCTCAAGTGCACCTTTGGACTGAATATATGCATCGTGGTCCTGTTTGAATGATTCACGTTCTTGCTTTTTATTGGCAATGACTAAAATTAACTCACCAAGTTTATTGCTAATGTATTCCTTAGACTCAAGGCTTTCATCCATCTTGTTTAATCTAATCAATTCGCCCTGAAGGTGTTCGAACTTCTGTTTGTATTCAATGATATTTTTAGACAGATCATTGAGATTTTGAAGTTTTTCCTCAAAGCTATTTTTATTTTTGGTCAATAAACGAATTGCCTCTTCATTTTGTGAAATTAACTTTTTGTTTTCGGAAATTTCACCATTATACTGTTTGGATAGTTCCTTTTTCTTATATGAACTGATTTCTGACTGGCAAACAGGACATCTGTTATCAATTCCTTCCAAATCATTTAAAGGTTTCTCACATGCTTTAATGTTCTGTTTATATACAACAATATCCTCATTTTTTGTAATTATCTCCTTGGATAAATCCTCAATTTTGGCAGATATTTCCTCAATGAATTCAGTGGTTAATTTTTCTAGATGACTGAAGTCATCAATTTCGGCCAATTTATCTTGAGACATGCCAAAATCATCCAATTTATCTTTTGATTTGGAAAAGAATCTATCAATATCATTTCTTTCCTCTTCGATATCTATTAACAGTTCCTTTTTATCCTTTTCAAGTTTAGCCATGGTGGCCAACTCTGATTCAAAGTTATTTTTTTGATTGTTCAATTTGTTAATATCCTCATCTGAAGCAAGATAACTGTTATAGCCCTCTTTTTTAGAGGAAACTATTTCTTTTTGTTGTGAAATTGATTCCAGCTTGTCCTCCATTTCCTCTTCCTTGACCTTTAATTCCTGAATACTTGTTACGGACTTTTCAAAATCAAGATAAACATCCAACTTAGAGACAAACTTTTCCAAACGGTCAATTTCTTCTTCAGCTTCACGAATTTTATCTAAATTCTCCTGAACATTATGTTTATCCTCTTCCAATTTGGCAAATGTTTTTTCTTCAATCTCCAAATTGTTAACTTGGGTTTCATAGATTTCCTTTTCCCTTTCCATATTTCGTTTGCTTTCAGAGATTTCCTTAATAATCTCATCAACTTCATCAATCTGCTCTTCGAGTTCGTGACCTCTCTTTTTGAGAATTTCCAATTCTTCTTTTTTCTTTTTGTAATTTTCAGTTAATTCCTCTGAATTGAACAGTTTACCCTTAAGCTCAGAAAGCTGAGATTCATAGTCTGTAATGAAAGGAAGCAAGTTTTTCCATGCTTTTTCCAAAGAATCAATTCCGAGCAATTTGCCGATCAGCTGTTTCTTCTCAGCAGGAGTTTTGTCAACCAACTCTGCAATTTCACCTTGCCTTATGTAGATTGCATTTAAAAACAAATCTGAGTCAATGTCTAGAATTTGACGAATTTCAGAAGAAACTTCCTTATCTCCAGTACAGACATGGACATATCCTCCTTCTGAAGAGGTTCTTTTAAATAAAGATGATTTTAAAGTTGATTTTTTCTCACGAACAATCTTATAATCCCTATTATTAGAACTGAATTCAAGCTCAACAGACATTGAATTCGCATTGTTTCTAACCAAATCATCGATTTTCTTTCCTGTGTGTTGTTTGAACAATGCAAAACTAAGTGCTTCAAGAATGGTGGATTTACCAGCCCCATTTTCACCTACAATAACACTGATTCCTTTGTCGAAAGGAATTACAGTATGTTCATGTGATTTAAAGTTGTTCAATTTCAATCTTGTGAAAATCATTGTGAAACCTCCTTATCAAATGTTACCTGAATATCCTCTTTTTCCTCTGGAGGTTCTTCCTTTTGTACTTTTTCAGTTTTAAATTCAATATCATCGAAATCCATAGGATAATGTTCATCAAAGTATTGATTTATCAACTCCTGAGATTCATCAACTTTATCCTTTGAAAGCAAATGATATAAGTCAACGGCCAAATTGGTTACTTCATCCCCATATTCGTCAAGCTGGCTTTCAAGAAGCTGTTCAGGACCTAATTTTTTAGATTCAACTTCAATAATCTCGTATTCCTCGCCCGCCATTATGAATGTAGGTCTGATCATTAAGGCCAAATCACCAAGTTCATCCTGAATAATTTCATAGACTCCGCCTGTATCGGACTCGACATCCCTGATTGTCAGCTTTAATATTGGTTTCTTATCGAAATCCCTGATGGTTTCCTTAATGCCTGCAATGCCACTTTCCAAATCATTATAGTTCAATTCCCTTTCAATGAATTCACGTGGAATATCAATTTTAATCCTTTTTATAACAGGCTTTGAATCCTGCAAATCAACAACGACAAAACCTTTACCGTTCACCCTATAATCAGCCAGCTCTGAAGTTTTCCAGATTTCTCCTGAACCCGGATAAACCAATCTGCCCTTACCATATGCATCATTAACATATTTATGGATATGGCCTAATGCATAGTAGTTAAAATTGTCAGGAATTTCACCAAGCTCCAATTCATAATTGAACTTGAAATATTGGTCAATTCCCTGGTGTAAAACCAAAATTGACTTGTCATGCTTATTTGCCTTTTCTGACAGTTCGGCCAGTTTGCTTTTTAGGGCCTTTCCATGTGATGCCGGATAGTAAGGAAGTCCTGCAATGAATATGTCTCCCTGCATATATGTAGGATTGATGTTGCTTATGACTTTCAGACCTAATTTTTTGAAAATCACATGGGGAGGAATGGATCCTTTGCGCATTACAACATCATGATTTCCAGCTATTGCATACATCGGAATTCCAGCACCTTTCAACTTCAGCAAACCTTTCTGAAAAGTCAAAAGCGCCATAGGTGAAGGTCTTGCAGTTTCAAATAAGTCACCGCTGTGTATTACAAAATCTACGTTTTCTTCTATTATCTTATCTATTACCTTATCAAACACTTCATAAAAGTCTTTTTCGCGTTCAAACAAACCGTATTGACGGTAACCTAAATGAGTGTCTGCTAAATGTGCAAATTTCATTATATCGCCTTAATTAATTTTTTGTATATAACCAATTTAAACACTTCAACAAGCATTTAATGTGTAATTGTATATTCTAATCTATTATTTAATAGTTTGCCAAGAGAGCATTTGAAAACTAATCAATATTGATTTTAAAGTGTAAAACAAATCTAAAAAAAAGTTAAGATGTGGGGAATTAATAATCATACCCCATATCCAAAAGTTCATCTTCCTGCTTTTGAATTTCCTCAGCTTCCCTTTCCAGTGAATCCCTGAAGTGAGAAACAATATCCATGTCATCACCATGCTGACGACCCTGGAATTTATCTATTTTAACGAGAGTAGGAACTTTTGTCATTAATCCAAGCACAATGGCTTCCCCAACATTTAAAGAAGGAAGCTGATTAACCAAATCCTGTGACAGGCTTTCACTAGCTGACTGGACATGCCTTTGGTCTTCGGGTTCTACAAGTCTCAGGATTATCATGTTATTCATTTGTGAGAGGGCATCATGGTCAACGGTTTTTGGTGACTGGCTTACCAGACACAAACCCAAACCGAATTTACGCCCTTCCCTTGCAACCCTTTGAATCCAGCGTTTCGAATCGGAATCCCTTTTTTGAGGAGCAAGAATATGTGCCTCTTCAAGTATATAAAATACTGAGTTGTCAAGCAGTTCTTCCTTATTTCCATTATTGGCAGCATTTTTTGATCTTTGCAGTGAATTTCTCAGTATATGACTTACCAGTACGCTTGCAACCGCTTCATCAACCTGACTTAAATCCAGAACATTTACATGGGCCTTTTTAATTGATGTCAATATGTTTCCTGTATATTGGTCAAAGAGGTTGGAATATCTGTCCATTGAATCATCAATCTTATTCATGACATCCACTATCTGCTTATCCGCCTTTTCTTCTTGTGAATATACTTCAAGGATATCATAAATTAATTTCAAAAAGTTGTTTTCATGTGCAACGCCATCCTCAATACGATTTTTAGCTTCCTTAAATGCCTTTCTGAAATGCCTTTCCTGGATATAACCGTTGCTTGGAATGTTGACAAGCTTTTTAATCTCATAAAAATTCATGTATTTAGGATTTATCTTTGGCCGGATTACATTGACATTGCCGTTTGGAAATTCTGCACCCTTATATTCGCCGTGCATATCAAATACAAATACGGGAACATTATATCCAAGCAATTGGTCTATCAATACTGATACCGTATTTGACTTGCCCGCACCGGTCATGGCCAGAATCGCAAGATGTCTTGACAATATCGGATTTGCATCAACATTGACATCCACATCACTTTGATTGACCAGTGATCCTAATTTTATCGGATTTGTAACCTTGAATATTTCCTTGAGTATTTCCGCATCGGCAAGCTCTATTTCAGTTCCAGGCAACACGGGTGTTCTAGGCAATCTTAAACTGTCATTGACATCTCCTAAAATCTTGACCTTTCCTCTTATATAGTTGTCTTCAACGCCGATTTTTGAAATCTTTTGGATTGCCTTGAAATCATTTATGTCAACATTCAAAGCATCATTGCCCCTTACCAAATTTTCAACCATGCCCAATACCTTTCTTCCATCATATTCTATAGTTACATATTGGCCAACCTGTGGCATTTTATTGGAAATAAATGTTACTTCGTTTAAATTTGTTTCTCCTACGCAGATTCCCACTACCATGACATCACTTCCCTGTTTGTTGTCTCGTATATCTTAGCTATTTTCATCAATTCCTTCATGTTCCTGTCGGTTATTACAACATCATTGTGAGCCTTGTTTAAAAGGTAAGGATAACCCTGAACCGACAGCACATTGATCTTTCGGATAATCTCAAACACTTCTTCCTTTGTTGCCCTGTAAGGCAGCTCAACTTTCAGTACGTTTTTATTATCCTGCAGCCTCACATAAAATACTGTAAATGTTAACTTTTTGAAAAAATCATTGTAAAACTGAAATGGCGCTTTCTTGTGAACTTCCCTGTATTTTATGATGGTCATTCCCTGCTTTTCTGTAAACTTGTCTAAAAATGCGATATCGGGGATGTTCCAGTGAAACAGGTCATTGTCCGATGAAGTCTTTGAAATTGAAATAATCTTTTTTCTATATTGAAGAATTTCCCTTAAAAGAATGATTTTTTCTATTGAAGCCAAGTGCAGATTTGTCTCGTTGAGAATATTTGAATCCTCTTTTTTAGGCAATTCAAAGAGCTTCAAATCATCTCGGATGCCTGGAAACAGCAACCCATACTGTCTGACACTGAGTCTGGAAAGGAATTCATTCAATAGTGAATCATCGAGATTTTCCTTAATTTTTGAAGGCAGCTTGGCTCCCCTTGGAAAGGCATTCTGCAAATCTCCAAGGATTGACCCGTCAAACATGTAATAATCAATATCATAATCCCGAAGGGTTCTCAGTGCACATTTCAACTCATAGATTGCCATGTAATTGCTTAAAAGTTCATCAAGAAATGACACGTGAGGTATATCAAAAATATCCGAGTCGTCAATCTTTTTTATCTGGCCGTCATACATTATTGATTCGGCACCCACAGCACAGAAATTGGTTGTGAGAAATTTCTTTTTATTGAAACTTCCGTCTCCTGCTGCAATCGAAAACTCGGCCTTGCTTTCGCCGATGCTTCGATTGAACCATTTATGTTCGAGTTGGGATTCGATATCTGTTGTCGGTTCTACATCAAATATAAATCCTCTTTTAGCGATGGCTTTTTCATATAGCGAATTTAACATAATATCACAGTTAATAGTATGTTAAATATATTAAAAAAAAGTTTGGTAAGAGCAGTTGATAACTACTCTTTTGAAGCTTTTAGAATTGCTCCGGTAATTTCTTGGATTTTAGCCTGAACATCATCCACTTCTTCCACAACAGTACCGGTTACAATGATGTCTCCTCCAGCTTTTGCAGCCATGTAAGCAGCCTTGCCGTCACGGATTCCTCCGCCAACAACCAATATGTTTTTAGGAGCTGCTTTTTTGGAATATGCCACCATTTCAGCAGGAATTGGTTCTTCAGCACCGGAACCTGCTTCGAGATAGAAGAATTTAATTCCAAACAATTCCGCAGACATTGCATAGACTGCAGGTATTTTAGGCTTGTTTCTAGGAATTAAGTTAGCATCTCCAACCCAACCGACAGTACCTCCAGGTGAAACTACCATGTAATGCATTGGAAGAATTTCCATTCCGGATGCCTTAACTGCAGGTGCTGCAATAGCCTGTGCGCCGTTAATCCAATAAGGATTTCTTGAATTTACATAGCTCATGTAAAAGATTGCATCAGCATATTTACTTACACTGCTTGTATTTCCCGGGAAAATAATTATAGGCACTGCAATGTTTTCTGACAATATTTTACAGGTGTTGTCAACGTCATCTCCATTAACAGTGGATCCACCAATCATAATACCATCGGTTCCACCTTCAATAGCTTTTGTAGCAATCTCCAAAGCTTCTTCAGGTTTCTGTTCGTCGGGATCAATTAAAGTAAAATGAAGTTTTCTTGTTTTTAAAATATCTCTAATATAATTTTCAACGTCTTTCATAAGAATACCTAAAAATAGTTTTGTTTAAAATAATATATAATGTTTTAGAAAAAAAATAGTGGGTTAGAGAATAATAAATTTATCCTCTTTGTTCTTTAGCTTTAAATCTTAAACCTTTGTAACCGCATTTCCTACAGGTTGTAGCGCCAGCAGGGTTACGAGCATTACATTTTAAGCAGATTTTTACATTGAACATTCTGTTTTCTGCTTCTTCAAATCTTGCCATTAATAACTCCTCCTTATAATCATGAAAATAAATAATAATAAACCGTTATGTATACATAACTATTAATTAATTATTTCAACTTAATAGTATTTAAATGTTTAGTTAAAATTAGTCAAAACAAAGAAAAATTGACCATAGAAAAAATATAAAAAAAGAGATTTTAGGATTAAATTCCTAAAACCATTTTGAGTGTTTAATTTGAACTTCAGTCAAAACCAAAGTCACTGTATCCTCCACCACTGGATCCGCTTGACCTGCTTGAACTACTTTTTGAAGAAGTACTGAAACCAAAGTCACTGTATCCTCCGCTTCCTGAACCTGATGAGGAACTTGAAGAGCTTGAAGAGGAACTAGATGATGAGGAACTGGATACTGCACTTTCTGTTTTTTGTGCAACATTAATTACAGAACCTGAACCTGAATCAGTATCATTGAATTTGATTTTCTCAGTCGGATCATGGTATTTGACACTTTCCCAGCATTGAAGCAGCAAATCCTTGCTAGATGACTGAATCAATAATGTATCATTATACTGGGTGTTTTTGACAAACACTGAATAAGTTCCGTTCTTTTCATAAACCACTACATCATTCTCTTTTAACTTTTTAGACCCAGTTGAAATTGAATTTTTAAGGTCTTTCATTTCCTTTACACTGGATGAAGTAGATAAATTGGAACAGCTTGTGATATTTATATCATAAGTTTTATCCTTATAATGATGAATTCCTTTCTTATTTACGTCATCAGTTTTATTGTCAGATTTGGGAACTTCCATATATGCTGATTTACTTAAAACCATAGTAGAATGATCAGTTATTGTTTCTGATGTTGTTTCATGGCCACTCAAGAAGAAATAAGCTCCTGCCGCAACTACTGCAACAACAATAACAGCCACTAAAATATATTTTTTATCCATAAAAATCATCCCCTAGATTTGAGAATCATCCTGTGCTATGATAACATCATCACTGTTAACCAATTGAACATCCACATAGGAAATGTCGTTTTTATCAGACCCTACAGAACCGAAAAGCAATCCTGAACCTGAAATCTGGGCATCCTCAAATGGAGTTTCCTTCTCTTCAACTAGTTTTCCAGTTTTATCATAAAAATCAACAACGATTGATAGACCGCTATTCTTATCCGGAGTAGGAGAAATGCTTCCAACAACACTGTAAGAATAATTCCAGTCAAAATCCTGTTTACTTACATCTTCCTTATTAAAATCAGTAATCTGAATCTTGAAATCACCAACATTAACCGGTGCGGAAGATGTGCCTTCACCATTGAACATCATAAATCCTGCAACGGCAACAATTACTACCAAAGCAATTATTCCTATAGCCACGGATTTTTTATTGTCCTTTATGATGTTTGAAATTTTTCTATCTTCTTTTCTTTGTTTTTTTACAAGATTTTTAGCATTTCTTATCAGAACATCATTTTTTTCTTCAGGGTTTGGATAAGCATTGATTTTTGGCTTGGCATTTAAGAAAAACCCTAAATTATCACTCAATTCCGAATCATCAATATGATATACTAAAAATGACCTGTCTGCATCGAATGCTTCATTAACTTCATTATTTATGAACTTTGAATGTTTTGAATTTTTAGAATGAACCAAAAGCAGTAGTCTTGATTGTTTAATAGCTTTAATAATTGATCTAACCCTATTATCACTATCAACATCACGATTTTTCATCCAGCATTTCAAACCATTGCTCTCCAAAGTTTCACAAACATTCAATGCTGTATCTAAATCCTTTTCATCATAACTTAAGTACACATCATGAGCCATAAATAACCCACCAATTATTATTCAGAGACAATATTGTCACTGTCTTGAGTATATAATACTTTTTTGTCACTATTCTGTAATTTTACTGTAACATTAACAATGTCCTTTTGAGATACGTCAACAGAACCTAAAACATTGCCCTCTGCATCTCCTATTTTGGAATCGCAACTGTCTACAACCTTTCCGTCTTTGTCATAAAAGTCAATGTGAATTACATCCTTGGAAGAAGCATTAGACCCTTCAGCAATTGTTCCATATACGTAATAAGAATAACTGCCACCGTTGTCCTGCAATCCTACATAACCTATGTCTATTCCCGTCTGAGTTGCATTATCGGCATTCGAATCCGTGTTGTTCATTCCAGTATATGCAACAAAGCCCCCAACGACTACTAAAAGAACAACAACTGCAATGAGATACTTTCCGTATTTTTCAAAAAAGCTTTTTTGAACTCGTGGTACGTGATGAGGAGGATGGTAAGGTTCGAAAGGAACATCCTTTAGTTTTTTAACTGTTTCCACCACTTCATCATAGCAGCTTTCAAGAGTGATGTTTTTCTCCTCAAGAGCAGCAGGTGAAGCATCCAACCACTGTGTGCCTCTTAAAAAGAATTCAAGTTTTTTTGGAAAAGTATCATCAATTTTTAAGGGAACAATATGTTTATTGCTTTCAAATGCTGTTTCAATTTCTCGATATACATATTTTGAATCGTCAGAATCTTTGGAATATATTAAAACTATTACTTTAGCTTCATTTAATCCATCAATAATCTCCTGAGCAAAATTTGTAGCTGTTCTGATATTACTAGTGTCAAGCCAGCATTTAATGCCCTCATTGTCTAATTTTTCATGAACAGCATTAGCGTATTCAGCATTTTTAGATGAATAACTAATAAAAACCTCGTGTGCCATGACTTCATCATCTCAAATATTTTATAGATAAATATTTCATTTTTTTAATATATAATAATAGTGGATAACAATTCTAAACTAATTGAATAAAAAAAGAAAAAAGGAATAAATTCATGAAATCTATCCCTAAACTGTACGGAAATATTTTGTACCTTTTGTTGCACTCTTTTTGAGCTTGATTGAATTGGTTGCAGATCCCTTATATTTAATGCTTACCGGCATAAATTTAACCTTATGCTCTCCTGCACTAAACTTATTTGTGGAAAAACCGACCGCTCCATTGTATGTTGCCTGTTTACCTTTAATCTTTTTGGTCTTTAGAATGAAAGTCTTATATTTTTTACCGGTATAGATTAAAACCTTAATCTTAATTCCGTTGACTCCCTTGTTGGTCTTCTTGTTTAAAACTGTATATGAAAGCAAAGACCCCTCCTTATCATTAACTTTGGCCTGAAGTTTGAATTTTAAAGGAGTTGGTTTTATTACCTTAATGGAAGATTTTAGGGAAACGAAATTATAACCTGGATGTGAAGCGCTTATGACAACATTATGACTGCCTTTTGACAGGCCTTTTGTACTGTAGGTAGCTTCGCCTTTGGAATTGGTTTTAAGGTTTACAGTCTTATATTTTTTACCGGTATAAACCTTTAAGGAAACGTCCATATTTGCAATAGGATTATTGCTTTTTGAATCCACAAGTTTAATTGTCCAAACAGTACCGCTTTTAAGAGCAACAGTCAATTTTGAAGCCTTGATTACAGCTGTTGCCTTTTTAACAGTGACTGTTAAATTTTTACTTGTTGAATAATGGTCCTCATCCGGAGTTGTAATTACGGACAATATGTAATTTCCAACATTCAAATTGGAAACTGTCAGGACATTGTTGATTAAAGAAATTCTGGCTTCAGGATGATTTATGACTGAAACGTTTTTTAAAGAGATGGTTCCGCCGGTAACCTTTACATATATGGAACCTGATGAAGCATAATCAAAAATCAAACCTGTACTGATAAATTCAACGCTGGATTCGATTTTTTCAACAGTGAAATTATTATTGCCGCCTATTTCCAAATTGTTTCCATAGATTGCTTCACTTTTACTTTCATCATACCTGAGAACAAAGTCATTGGCCAATACATATGCCTTTGAGGTGCTGTAAATATGATTTCCCAATGAAGCGTAGTTCCTATTGAAATATGAGTTTTTAACTTCATTGCTTTTGCCCAAACTTATGGCACCACCATATGATTCAATTGCCCTGTTTTCATTAAAGGAGCAGTTGTTAATGTTTAAGGCATCGCCATTACTGTAGATTGCTCCTCCACTTGCAACGGAAGTGTTTTTTGGAGAATTAGAAATATAATTGCCATCAAATTTGGAGTTGGAAATTATATTGTCCTTTGCGACAACAGCAATTGCTCCTCCATATCCTTCACGAACATAATTTCCATTAAATGTACAGCCATCAACGCTTAATGATTCGCAGTCACTGAAGATCGCTCCCCCATAGCCAATGGAAGTATTGTCCAGGGAATTGTAAACATAATTGCCCTTAAATGAGCAGTTGGAAATGTTATTCTGCTTTCCGGAGATGAAGATTGCTCCACCCTTTTTATAAGCATTGTTGTTGTTAAAGGTGGAATTGATGACATTACAGTTATCAGCTTCAATAGCTAAAGCACCTCCAAATCCCTCACCCTGAACATTATTGTCGGTGAATACACAGTTACTTATGATTCCTCCATTGCCCTTCCAAAGAACGGCGGCTCCCAAATCAGAATTGGAGTTGCCTGTGAATATCAAGTTATCCAAAACTACATTGGATGCTGAAGATTCGATGTTGAAGAACCTGAATTTGGTGGCAACCAATGCATGCTTCAGGTTAGCTCCATCGCCGGTCCCGACAATACTGATTGTTTTATTGATGTTGATTGTCTTTGTGAAGCTGAAAGTTCCTGTAAGTTCAACTGTATCTCCTTCACTAGCCGAATCGATTGCATTTTGAATGTCATCAAATGTATTGTTATTTGAATCGATCTTATGGGTGGCGGTTAAGAGTGTTTCATCATCCGCCACACCTACAATTTCATCGGCGCTTTGATGTGAACTCTGCAGGCCAGTTGCATTATCTGCTGCACTTACCTGTGAAATAGCAAAAATACTGATTAAAATAAGAAAAATCAGCAATATCTTCTTACTCATTTAATTCACCACATGATTAAATTTGACGGAAATATTTCGGGCGTTTTGTAGCACTTTTTGTAATTTTAATTGTAGTGGTAACTGAACCCTTATATTTAATGTTATCCGGCATGATTTTTACTGTATGCTTTCCTGCTGAGAAGTCATTTGTAGCAAATCCGATTACTCCCATGTAAACTCTCTTTTTATCCTTGACTTTTTTAGTCTTGAGAGTGTAGGTCTTAAATGTCTTGCCTGTGTAGATTAAAACCTTAATCTTCATTCCGTTGATTCCCTTTTTGGTCTTCTTGTTCATTACCATGTATGTACGTAAAGACCCATCCTTGCCGTCAGTCTTCTTATAGAGCTTGAATGTAATAGGGGTTTGTTTAACCACAGTAATTGAAGATGAAATAGGATTGAATGAATAACCTTCATGAGTTCCGCTTACAACAACATTGTGAGTGCCTTTTGCTAGACTTTTTGTACTGTAGGAAGCCATACCGTTTGCATTGGTGGTAAGATATACTGTTGCATATTTACTTCCGGTGTATACTTTTAAAGTGAGTTTCATATTGGCCACTGGCTTGCCGTCTCTTGAATCAACAATTTTTATTGACCATGAAGAACCGCTCTTTAAAGCAACTGTAACTTTAGCCGCAGTGACTACAGCAGTTGCCTTATTGACTGTGATGCTTAAATCTCCACTGACTGAAGTGTGATTTTCATCAGGAGTTGTGACCGCACGCAAGGTATAGGACCCGACACCCAAATTAGAAACTGTCAATATATTGTTTACAAAATTGATTTTCGCTTCCGGATGATTCAAAACTGTAATGTTTACAAGATCTATACTTCCACCGGTAACCTTTACGTAAATGGAACCTGAAGCCCCATACAGGAAAACCATACCTGTATTGAATTCAACGCTTGAATTCATTTTGGTTTTGATGAATGTATTGGCAGCTACAACTGAATCGAATACATCAGGATTTACACGAATGGCATCATGCTGGGTTTCGTTGTAATCAAGAACAAAAGTGTTTGAGGTTATGTTCTTACCGTAAGAAATATCATTTCCATATAACGCATAATTTTCATTGAAATAGGAATTTTTAAGGGCGTCATTTGTGGATAGACTAACGGCTCCGCCCAAAGCTCTAGGAGCCCCGTTTCCAGTAAAATTACAGTTATCAATTAGCAGTCCATTACATGCGCTTAGAATTGCTCCTCCACCGTGAGTATTGTTTGCATCTAAAGCGCCTGCCACATAGTTCTCTGTGAAGTTACAGCCGACGATCCTGTTGCCCTCATTAAGTACGGAGATTGCACCTCCCCAATCGGTACCGTGATTTTTAGTGAAGTTACAGTTAACAACAGCATAATCAGTTCCCCACAATACAACGGCACCACCATGGCCTTTATTACCTGTGACGTAGTTTTCTCTAAATTCACAGTTGCTTATGATACCTCCTGTACCGTTGCATAGAATTGCACCTCCGTACAAACCTGCATGGTTTCCGGTGAAGATACAATCGGAAATTCTGAAATTATCCCCCATCAAAAGTAGGGCTCCTCCAGAAGCAAGATCACCTGTTGCAAAACAGTCCTTAAATTCACAGTTTGTTATGGAACCGTTATCACCCTGCCAGGTAATAGCGCCTCCCCAATAACAGTTTCCTCCAATGAATGTTATGCCTGTCAAGTTTACATTGGCAGCGTTATTAATATGGAAGAATGGAGTTACAAGTGGATTAGAGCTGTTATACTTAATAGTTGCGCCATCAGTTCCAACAATGTTGACCGATTTGTTCACATTAATCAGATAGTCTCCAACATACTCGCCCTTAAGGTAGATTGTACCGCCCTCTTCGGCAGCATCAATATCCTCCTGAATTTTTCTAAATTCAAGGTTTACATCGCCAAGCTTATCATCATCACAAACCTGACAATTGTCCAAATCATCATCTTGCCCAATAATCTGAATATCTGTTGAGTTATCGCTTGCAGCAAAATCCGAATCGTCTGCTGCACTGACATGTGATACTGCACAGATACCAACAAGAATTATCAAGAGCAATATTATTTTTTTGTTCATAGCTATTCACCTTTAAATATATCATATATTTGTTTAAACCATTATTTAAGTTAATTAAATTAGATTGTTTACTTTATTCACCCATTAGTGAAAAAACAATAGGAATAATATTAAACCTCACGGAAATATTTCGGACCTGAAGTGGCCTTTTTCTTAATTTGAATACTGGTAGTCAAAGTTCCTTTGTATTTGATGCTTGCAGGTATGAATTTAACGGTGTGCTTACCTGCCGAGAACTTATTGGTTGAAAAACCGATAGCTCCATTATAGGTTCCTTTTTTACCTTTAACCTTTTTAGTTTTTAAAGTGTAAGTCTTGTACTTTTTACCTGTAAATATTAAAACCTTGAATTTAACGCCATTAACGCCCGCATTGGTCTTTTTATTTGAAACCGTATAAGACAGCAATGATCCCTCATTATCATTCACCCTAGATTTTAAAGTGAACTTCAAAGGAGTCTGTTTTATTACTTTAATTGAAGACATGTATTTGTTGAAATTATATCCGATATGATCAGCAGTTACAACAATATTATGTGTACCTTTAGACAAGGATTTTGTCTGATATCTGGCTTCTCCTTTAGAATTGGTTGTTAAGCTAACAGTTTTAAATTTTTTACCTGTGTAAACTTTCAAGGTAACCTTCATATTACTAATCGGCTTGCGGTATTTTGAATCAACAAACTTCATAGTCCAAAGTTCACCACTCTTAAGTGCAACAGTTAATTTGGATGCTATAATGACGGCAGTGGCTTTTCTAACTGAAATACCAACAGTGCCATCACCTGTTTTATGATCACTATCAGGGATTGATTCAACACGTAATGTATAACTACCCGGATTTAAATTAGATACTGTAATCATATCCTTAACAAAACTTATTTTAGCTTCTGGATGGCCAATTACCTGAATGGTTTTACCATTGACACTACCACCATCAACAGTAACATGAATAGTGGCTGAACCACCATATTCGAATGCAACACCTGTGGAGAATGTTACTTTGGATTTAACCATATTGACATTAATGTTTAAAGTGGCATTGACGGGATTATGATAATCATCCGGAATTGTTTCAACAAGCAATGTGTAATTTCCAACTGACAAACCAAATACGGTAATTTCATTATTGGTTACACTGATTTTAGCTTCACTATGGCCAATGACACTGACATTGCCTATAATTCCCCCATCAATTGTGAAGTTTGTAGAACCGTATTCTCCAAAATCAAAAGTAATGTTATTTGTGAAGTTTATTGAACAGTTCAGTTCATTTGTAATGATTATATTATTAATGTATTCATCTTCAAATTCTTTGAAAAATTTGTCAACAACTACAGATACGGAGTATGTTCCTTTAGGGAAAGGAATATCATAACTAGCAATACCCTCATCATTAGTGACAATTTGCGCTTTTTCACCATTGTTGAATGCTAAATTAATGATAACATTCCTGAATATGTCCAGATTATATGAATTATATAATTTAAACATTAATGTTTTATTACCGTTTAATAATTGATATGAAATTGAACCAAATATCTTATTAATCTCAATGTCTGTTATTGATATGTTGTTGACATCCACGTATTCTTGATTAATGCTTGCCATAACATCATATGTTCCCGGATTGAACGGTATTCTATAGCTGACCAATCCATCAACATCTGTTGTTAAATTAACAATTTCCCCATTTGAAAATTTAACTTCAATTGGAGCTCCTGAAATTGGTTTTTTATTTTTATAATTTGTTAATGTGAATATTAAAAGAGTATCATTGAAATATTTACCGTCAATTTCACAGGTTAAAATTCCCCTATAATCAATAATATAAACGCTCACATTAGTGAAACTTGGATGATTGTTGTCATCACCTTCAAAAGCTACATTCAAATCAAATTTACCTTTACCTGTCAAATAATTCAATACATTAAACTCAACAACACCATATTGATTTGTGGTTCTTCGATAATCAACTCCATCTAAAGTAAATATGACCGTTTTATTGACTAACGGACCTCTCATATTATTTAAACTGCCTGTCAAAATTCCATACTCATTTTTATATAAAACTAATTCAGGAACATTCAAGCTGGAATCATGCTTCTTAATTATAATTGTTACATTAACTGAAGATGGATTGATATAATTGTCCCCATCAAAACTAACCGTTGCATTATATAATCCCATTTTATGTAAATAATTTTCAATATTAAAGTAAGCAATACCATTCAGATCAGTAGTTGTATTATAACTAACACCATTGATTTTTATAAATATCCTCTTATTAGTTAAAGCACCTCTTAAATCAGATAAATTAACCATCATCCTACCAGTTTCACCATTGAAATAAGTTAGATTGTTTGCCAGCAGATTAGAAACATAAGTATAATCCACATTATTGGGATATCTATCAAAAATACAATCCTCAACAACATAAACCTCCTGTGTCAGATTATAGGCTAAAAAGATATTATCTTCACCAGAAGTGCAACCTAAAAAAGTACAATGAATTATATTCGCACTTTTATTCCAATAAATTGCTCCACCTTTACTGTGAGCATGGCAACTTATAAAATCACAATAGGTTATATTACCATTATTTTCAAGATATATTGCACCACCAGTTAAATTAGCTTGATTATTATTAAAAGTGCTGTTGAATGCATTTCCATCATATATGGCACCACCATAAGTGGCAGAGTTATTTATAAAAGAGGAATCATTAATTTGAGAACAATATTTTTCATAAAAACCAGTCAGATACCCAGTAGAAATAAATTCCTCATAAAATCCATATATAGCACCACCATAACTGGCAGAATTATTAACAAAACTACATCCGACAATGCTATATGCCCTTGAAACGGCTCCACCATAAATCGCTGAATTATTAATAAAAGTACAATTCAATATTGAGGAATGAATGTATTCTGAGTAAATTCCTCCAGTTTTATAATTTCCAAATATGGCACCGCCTTCATCTGCACTATTATTGATGAAAGTACAATTTACAATACTCTGCGCACCATATATTGCACCGCCTTCATCTGCACTATTATTGATGAAAGTACAATTCGCAACATATTTTGCTTCTGAAATAGCCCCAGCAGTATTATTTATAAATGTACAATTCACAACAGAACCCCCATTTAGGGCGCGATGATAATTGCCAATGAATTTACAATTCATAACTGTTAAATATGAATATGTAGACAATCCAATTGAATTATTAATAAAACTGCAATTATTAGCATTAACATTTTCAACAGCACAATCGGAGGTATTAATAAATGTACAATTAATTGCAATGCATTCATCATTAAAAGAGGCAGCTCTTATTCCAATTGTATTATTAATGAAGATACAATCTATAACAGACCCGGGATTTTCAGCAAATTTCATTGCACATTCCGCATTATTGATAAAAATACAATTTTTAGCACTTGAATCACGTAAAGCGCCGGCGGAGTGGGCATCATTATTTTTGAAAACGCAATTTGTAGCTGAACCCTTATTTATTGCACCCCCAAATACTGCATGATTATTAATGAAAGTACAATTTTTAGCTTCAGAAATCAAAGACATTGCTCCACCATATGAACTAGCAGAATTATTTATAAAAGTACAATTTGTAGCACTTCCCCTATTCATAGCACCTCCACCCCAATCAGAATATTGGCTAGAAGATGTAACAGTATTATTACTAAATAAACAATCAACTGCATGAACCGTTTGAGTAGCGCCACCCATTTCATTAGCAGAATTATTTATAAAAATACATCCAGTTGCACTACCATAATACATAGCACCACCTTGCCCTTTAGCAGTATTATTTATAAAAATAGAATCAGTTGCACTACCATAATACATAGCACCACCATATGAACCAGCAGAATTATTTATAAAAGTACAATTCACAACACTACATCTGCCATTTATAGCTCCGCCAGAGGAATCGCATTTTCCATTAATAAAAGTGATGTTTTTGAATATGACTCCACCAGATGATACATCGAATAATCTTATATTTTTATTTCCATCGACAGTTGCATCATTTATGCCGAAAAAAGTTAATTGCTTAGAAACGGTGATTGTATTTTCAAGTACATACTTTCCATCTAAAATTATTGTGTCTCCATCATCTGCATCATCAATTGAACTTTGAATATCCGCACTTGTCGGCGGAGTATAATTAGTGCTAATTCTATCTAAATTTTCACTTGCACATAATCCATTGTCCTCATCAGCATTTAAAATGTATTCACTTAACTTATCATTATATGATACATCACTTTCATTTAAATCACTTGCACTTACACAAGCAATAACTGACATTCCAATTATACACATCAATAAAATGAAAATTACGTGTTTCTTTTTCATTATAACTAAAACCTCCAAAATTGTATAAAATACATTACATCATCATGGATGTACAACTATAATATAGTCTATGAAATTTAGAGATATATATTAGTTTTGAAAAAGTTTCAAGCAAATAAAAAGCTTTCATTAACAAAAAAAGAAGAATAAAAATTTTTTCGTTAAACTTTTGTTTCACAATCCGAACTTAAAAAAATATTAAAATAAGGACGTTAAATCCTTATTTTTTTACTTTTATAGATTTTTTGACGGTATCTTTCAAGTAGGTTGCCTGGTATTTTACTTTTTTACCCACTTTGAGTTTCTTCAAGTCTTTGGATTTGATGGTTGCTTTTGCCACTCCTTTTTTGTTGGTTTTAGCAGCATACTTTTTACCGTTGAACTTGAAGGTTATTTTTTTGCCTTTAAGATATTTTCCGTTGACTTTCTTGAGTGTTGCCTGAAGCACAAGCTTTTTGGCTGACTTTTTAACCTTAGCCTTCTTGAGTGAAAGAATATGATTTACATTTAAATTCTTGGTAACGCTTACACCCAAAGCTTTGGAAGTAATCTTGTAGGATCCAGGAGCGTTTGTTATAACAACACTAGCAATACCTTTGGAATCAGTGTTTACAGTCTTGAAAACCTTATTGTTTATTGAGAATGTCACGGCAACTCCACTAGCTACTGCTCCATCAGCATTGTAGACAGTTACTGAATATTTGCCGTTGGCATACAATACATTCGCATCACCTGCATTGATTCTTGCAGTGTTATGTTTAACATTTAAAGGCAGTGAATTGGAGGATGATCCATATTTTTTGTCCCCTGAATAAATCCATGAAAGCACAAAGTCCCCTTCCTTAAATTGGGAAATGTCCAATGTTGCAATACCGTTGACCACTTCCACAACAGCGACCTCAACGCCGTCAATGAAGAACTGAACAGTACCTTCAGCATCCCAGGCGATGTTTCCTGTCTCATTATCACGGACATAAATGGTAACGACCTCCCTATTTGACTGACCTTCTGAGGTAGTTTCCTTAGGCAGGATATGCAACGGATAGTCAATCTTGGTTCTTCCATCTTCCTCATAGAAGATAAATCCGTCAAAGGACTTACCGAAGTAATAGAAGTTTACGGTGTGGTTTCCGTGAGAATATCCTTCTGTTGAGAATGTGTAATTCACAATACCCTCTTCAATTCTTAAAACCTTAGGATCCAAACCGTCCATTGCAATTACAACATCTCCAGTTGCGTTATCCAGGTCCATGAATATGGTTCCGTTGTCCCCCATCACAACATCCTGGGAGATATAAACCTTAGGCATTACTCTGAAAGTAGCTGAAAATGATTTGACTTCATAGTCATCACCATCATAGTAAGCCCTAATCTCATATATGCCGACACCGACATTGCTCAAATCAATGACCGCTTTGCCGTCAACGACTGGAATGCAAGCCAATACTGACTTTCTGTTGTCATTATAAACAGTCAGATTGCCTGTTGCATTAGACGGAAGCATCAAACTGACATATCTCTCATAATCTGACACTTCACCAACAACGGCATAGTGAGTAACATTCAAGATTTTGCTGTAAGTATCGCGAGGATAGCTATTGTCTCCAGAATATGTAAAGATCATTATATGTTCGCCCATAGTCAAATCGGTGACTGTAAATGTCGCCTTACCATCCTTAACTGCAGACTCATAAATTTTTCCATTATCATTTTCATCAGCGCCAATCAGGCCGCTGCCCATACTGCCTGCACCATCGACAGAAAGGCGAACAGTACCTGTGGCATCATCCGGCAGAGTAACGATAATGGCATAAGATCCTTTTAACGGATATCCTTCAACAGTTATATCGTCCTTAAAGATATAGGTCGCATATAATGTTCCTTTCCTTACAAGCCTGTCATGGGTTGCATCTCCTGAGTAAGTAACAACATAGGAATGATTTCCGTATCTGTTTGCACCGGTAATGTAATCAGTCAATTTGAACTCTGCACAACCGTTAGCCAAATCAACAGTACCAACCAATTTACCGTCGATTTCAACTGAAACGCTTCCTGTTGCACCTTCACCCAAGTTCATTCTGATTGTATCATCATCATCTAAAACCAAAGGATCAGGAACTGTTAACCAGTGACCGTCATCACCAACAAATACGTACAGATAGTTGTTATAGAATGATGTGGTGTCATTATTCTCATATAAAACCCATAATGTGTGATTTCCATATGGCAATAAACCTAAATCAATAGCATTTCTGCCTTTAACCAAATCACGATAATTATTTACACCATCAATCTGAATCAGCACTTCCCCATCCTGAGGAACAGTTATTGTCAAAATAACATGCTGATTTTCCTTGACATTATCGTTAAGTGTGACTTCGACATCATCAGTTTGAGCTAAAACCTCAAAGGCAACTGTTGATGAATTTAAAAGTGATCCGAATTCATTGTTTATGACCCTAATTTCTGCAGTGTGATTTCCGACAGCCCATCCGGCTGAAGAAACAAAGACAATCAGACCATCATCAAAGCTGGTTTTATGAGCATACAATTCACCGTCAATGTATAAGTCAACATAAGCGTTTGTTGGCTCAAAGACTTTAACGCTGGCGAAAGGCACTTCAAAATTGTATCTTAATGTTTCATTGATGGTAATTAAAATATTTCTTGAAAATGCAACGTTTAAAGTGTTGTTGGTTATATCCAGGATGTCTTCGCCGTTGGCCGTGAATTTAACGTCGACATCATAGTCCCCATCATCCTCATAGAATCCCAAATCGGAGAGAGACAATTTGAATCCGTCGGCATAGTTTGCCTTAATGTCTGCAACATTGAATCGGTAAACAGCCTGACTTCCAAAGTCACTGGTTACATTCATGTTTGGAAGGTTGGTTGAATGATTTCCCTTGAATTTAAGGGTAACGATTATCTGGCCTGTAGTCAGCAAATCAGGAATGTTAAGATTAATGAAGTCTCCGTAATAGTCGTTAACGTCATCACTTACATCAGGTGTGAAATCAGTGGAATTAACATCTTTCCACAATACATCAATGGTGGTGTTACCACTTCTTTCGCTACCAACATAAATTACGGAAATCTTATCTCCAAAGTCCTTGTTTGTAAAGTCAGAGTATTTAAGGTAATATCTGCCTTCATCATCCTTGGATAAACTTTTAATGTTTGACTTGAATATTTCCTCACCGGCAGAATTTAAAACTGCAATATTTCCGGTTACATCATCAATTACACCGTAATATGTATCCAAGTACAATAGGACAGGATCCATACCGAAACCTGTCAGAACCTCCGAAGTCGCATTTTCGACTTTAACGTTTGATGTTAATGTGACGTCTTGGTCTAATAATAATGTAGTTTCATTATCCAAATGATTATCACCGCCTCTAGCATGATGATATACTTTAACGTTGTAGATACCGTTTTCTGTAATATTCAAGTCTTCCAGTGAAATGTATAGTTCAGGTGTTCCTTCATTGGTACTGGTTAAGCGGAAGAGTTCAAGTTCTGTTTCACCATTCCATCTGTTGATTCTTCCTAAATCTTCAACCTTAACATCATTTATATAGACTTCAAAGTATCCTCCACCCAAATCAATATTTATGCTTTGTCTGTTTGCATCAACAGCAATGATACTTATTGCAATTCCTTCACCCTGACATATTACATTTTTCTCAATAGTTACATTGAACAATAAGGATATGTCATAAGGAGTGTTAATTTTATATAGGCTATCACCAATTCTTACGGCTTTACGGGAAATGCTGTTATTGGCGTAATTGAATGAAAATGTCATATTAACATTTTCAGGGAATTTTCCGTAAATTGATTCATCTGCATTTATAACATATTCCCAAGACTGATGGTCTTCAACAAACTCTAAACTGAATCTGGAATCTGAATTGTCAAATGATGTGAGGGATTTGCTAAACAACACTTCACCAGTATCATCACGAATGATAACTATTTCTCCTTCTTTTATGTCCCTGTATTCTGGAATTTCAAGCACGATAAATGAACCGTCTGAAATTGAACCTGCAACTCCATAACTCGGATTTGCTAGCTTTTCATAATGGATATCGAAATTGATATCAGTATACAACTCAAAGAATTGTACATTATCCTCATCAACAATACGGTAGATTAATGTAGCTGATTGAATCACCTTACCCTCAGAGACTACTGTGAAATTAATCAAGTCCTTATCCTTAAGGCCTTCGAGGTTAAAACCTTCGAAAGGAAGATAGTATCTGGTTCCGCCAGCAGCATAAACATCTTTCTGTTCCAGTTCTGATAATTTTCTGGATAGAATAATCTTATCTCCACTGAAAATAACTATCTCACCATCAGTTACGTTATATTCCTCTCCAATGGTTACTTCTGCAAATATTTCCCCAATTTTAGTGTCATTGAATGTTACAGGAATGTTTTCATCATCATCCTCTTCACCATGCATCAAGATGTTGAAATCAAGGAGCATATCATTTTCATCGAACAAGTATAATTCAAGCGTATTCTTTTTAAGGAAACATGTATAAGTATTTTTACTGTTGTCGGCTTTTTTTATTGTGAAAATAACTTTGGCCTTATCCGGAATGCCTGCAAAGTCATTTACAACACCCCGATTGATTACATAGATATAATTATAATTGTACCATATGTATTCTGAATCCCCATTGAAGTTTATGAAATATTCAAGATCTCCACTGGTGATTGTAACATTGACATTGTCACCGAAGTTATCATATGGTAGAAATACATAAGCTATCTCATTTTTAGAATCAAAGAAGTCATCATGGGAATCATGATAGTTGATGCTGATTCCAGGATAAGTTTTAACATTCTCCGGAGATTCTTCAATGTTTACATTTTCCCCATTACAGGTAACACCATTACATTCCAGGTAAAAATTGCTATTTAAAACATCTTCAATCAGTTCATTTAAATCAACATTCTCCCGATAGTCGATTTCGAAATTGCAAATTGAATTTTCCTCATCCCCGATGCGATATAAATCGACTATAAAAATCTTTTCGCCTTCCTCATCAGTGCTTTCACGGAATTTAGCAGTATACATGCTTTTCAAATCAACACTGTCAACTAAATCATTTATATTAATCCATTTATTATAGTAGGTACTGTTTATTTTGAGTTCAAACTCATCAACACAAGACCAATCATCTGCCTCATGAATTAAAGAAACAACGATAGCGACATCTGAATTCTCAGGAGCAAACAAGTATAAATTATAAGATCCCTCATCGTCCTCAGGATTAGGCTGTCTTTTTACCCTGGCAGTATCGTTTAAAAATTCAACAACATTTAAAGTTTCATCACATAGTATTTCTTCGCTGCCGTCATTTCCAATGAATTTGACGGTGACATTAGATTGACCCGGTGCAGTGATGTTTAAGCTTTCCAGATTCCATTGATACTCCCTATCTGGTTTAACTTTAAAGGAATACAGCTTGACATCGTTTACAATGACTTCAAGTCTTCCGAAATTGCCCCTAGGAATATCAATTCTAATTACACTAGCATCACAATCAAGATAAAGAGGATACTCATCATTCCATACGTCAGGATTAATCTTTTCGACTGAATAGCTCATTGAGAAATGATCAACTTCATCATCACTATCATCCCTAACAAGTATGTCAAAGCCATACTCATTGCCGTCATGCATGAATCCCAAATCTTTTAATAAAAATTCAATCCAGTTATCCTTATCCTCAGCTTGTATTGTATAGTCTTCATCATGTACACTTACAGGGTCTTCATCTTCTTCGCGTCTTTCAACACTGATATAAATAGTTCCGTTTGCATAATCAGGACAATAGATTTTAATAACCTCTGAATCCTTATCCAGTAATGCTCTGAATGCATCATAGTTAAATGTGGTTACATTTAAAAACCCTTCATCAATGTCTTCTTCTTCGTTTATTCCATCATCTTCCCAAACGCGTTTAACGTTGATTTCATATTCACCGGCCTCGGTGATTCCCAAATCACTTAATGACCAGTCATTATAATCATTACCATCAATATCCCAAGTTATCCTTTCTTCGCCATTAACAAGGATTAGAATAGTTCCCCATCTTTCATCATCAGGGATTTCAATTGATATGACCTCATCAGTGCAATCATCATAAAGCACTCCTTCATCCCAGAAATTAACTCTGATTTTTTCCTCAATACAATCAATGTAAAAGTTAATCTGTGCTACCTCTTCATCACCATCAAAGATTCTGACATCATAATCTCCATTTTCATAGATGTTCAAATCCTCCAAGTTCCAGCTCATCAGGGAATCGGTAATCTCCAATTCGGATTCCTCATCATTTACACTTAATGTAAAGGTTTCACCAATTTTATCATCTGGAGATAGGAGGTATAAAACCGGGCCATCCAACTCCCAATCTGAAATACCCAAATCATCAGAAATTAATATGAATGAATCTGTATCATTATAAACATTTAAATTAAATGAAAATTCATCTTCACATTCATCGTTGCTTGCTTTAACAGTGATGGTGTATTCCCCAACTTCTGTAATGTTTAAATCGGATAATGTCCATCTTAACGGGTTTTCTTCTCCATTACTATATGAAGTGCCATTTAAAATAACTTCAACATTGACATCTTCACTCCAAACCCTTATAACATCAAATGGGTATGCAATGTGAATATTGCCCTGATATATATTATATGCAAATTCGGTTAATACTAAAGTGCATTCATCACATAAACCAAATTCTACCTCATCACCGACATATTTCAAGGTTATGAGATATTCTCCAACATCATTAAGTATATCATGCTCCCTTAGCTCATCTAATGACCAATAGACATCATGGTCCTCATTTGCATTTTCTTCAATGGATTTCACTTCACTGAAAATAATTTCGCCATCTCTGACGATAGTTAGGTTTATGCCCCCTTCCTGAACATTGTAATCTACATGAACATTAACTATACATGGGTCTTCCTCAGAATTAACCTGTTCGAAGCTGGACACCCAAGGATTGAAGCTTTCCGATGAAATAATGCAGTTAACATCAAGCCATATGAATGCAAATTCATTATCATCCGCATCACATAATCTGATGCCATGACCACCATTGGAATCTATTCCAAGCTCGGCCAAATTCCAACTCATCCAATTGGAAACGACATCAAAATCATCAAAATACTCATCATCAACATACATGCTAATCTTTTCACCAATCCTGTCTCCAGGTGAAAAGAGATAAATCAATGGAGTTTCCAAATCATTGACCTGATTATCAAATGAAGAATAAGCACAAAACTCATCCAAATCATCAACAACATTCAGATTAAAAGTCAAATTATCAACAACATCCCCATCATCATAAGAAATGAAAGTAATATTATAATCACCAGTGCCGGAAATGCCTAAATCAGACAAAGTCCAATAAATCCCATCCTCATTAAGCATCTCACAAGGAGTTGAATCGTCATTAACATAAACCTCAACATCAGCATCCTCACTGAAAACCCTTAAAACTTCAAAAGGATACTCAAAATAGATTCTACCATCCATAGCCCTGAAATTAACCTGTGTCAAAGTAAAATTACAAGAATCCAATTCCAAATCATCATTATAATATACATTAAAAGCATAAACTCCAGGCTCATCAACAATATCCAATTCACCTAACTGCCAATAAACCTGATTATCCTCCATATCATTCTCAATATCTTTGGAATAACATTGAGAATCGCCATTAGATTTGGTGACATTCAAAACCAAAGTTCCGACACTGACCTCATTCGGCCAAACCTGAACTACAGTAAAATCATTATCCGCCATATAGGAATAAGAATGGAAAAAACAATTAAAGGCATATTTATCTATAACTTTCTCATCAAGTCTAATTACATTTCCATCAAAATCAACATCGTATGTTTTTGTGACAAAATCAGTATCCTGATATTCTAAAACAAATCTTAAAGTGTTTGCAGATGAGACTTCATCATAAAAAGTATTTCCATTTTGAATATGTTCAGAAATATAATTATTTACATCCTCAAAAGAAACTCCGAAGCAGAATTTACCCTCTTTTTCATAGTACTTATCACTAGAGGACAAATAATCTCTATACACTTCTTTTGAATTTTCACCGTCATCACAGCAAATTACAAAGTTTCCAACCCGTTCCGTTACAGAAATAGTAGTAAAATTAGCACTAGGGTTGGCAGTATCAATATCTTCCACTGCAATGCTGACATCATCTTTGTTCATGTCGCTTAATTCATCATTATGAGATATATCCAATATATCTCCATCATCACACGCTGACAGCTCATCGGAAGTAATATTATCCGATGCACCAACAGCGCCTATTGTTAAAACTGCCAGTAAGATAATGCTTACTAGCAAAATCTTTTTAAACTTCATATTTCAACAACCCAAAAATATAAATTTTTCAATACACTATTATTTCTTTAAAATAAATTATATATAATTTAATATAAAGTTAGAACTTTCATCAGCATTTTTGGGAAATTGAAAAAAAATAAGATAAAATAAGGAGAGTTAATTCCTTATTTTTTGACTTTAATGGTTTTTTTGACAGTGTCTTTTAAGTAGGTCGCTTGGATTTGTATTTTTTTACCTACTTTAAGCTTTTTCAAGTCTTTGGACTTAACAGTTGCTTTTGCAATTCCTTTTTTATTGGTTTTAGCAACATATTTTTTGCCATTGAACTTGAAAGTAATTTTTTTGCCTTTAAGATATTTTCCGTTGACCTTCATAAGCTTTGCCTGAAGCACTAGCTTTTTGGCAGACTTTTTAACCTTGGCATTCTTAAGGGAAATAATGTGATTGACATTTAAATTTTTAGTGACACTTATTCCTAAAGCATTTGCGGCAATCCTGTAAGATCCAGGAGAGCTTGTAATCACAACTCTTGCAACACCGTTTGAATCAGTATTTGCAGTCTGATAAAATTTATTGTCAATTGAGAATGTCACTCTAACTCCTCCGGCCACTGTGCCATCAGCATTATAGACTACAACGGAATAAACATTTCCCGCAGAGTACAGGACACTGGTATCCTTGGCAATAATTTTTGCGACTTCATGGTTTACATTTAAAGGCAGCGAATTGGAAGATGATCCATACTTGTTGTCCCCTGAATAAATCCATGAAAGCACGAATTCCCCTTCCTTGAAACCTGAAATGTCCAAGGTAGCGATACCGTTGACCACTTCCACAACAGCGACTTCAACACCGTCAATGAAGAACTGGACGGTACCTTCAGCATCCCATGCGATATTTCCTGTCTCATTATCACGGACATAAATGGTTACAACCTCCCTGTTTGACTGACCTTCAGAAGTGGTGTCCTTAGGCAGAATATGTAAAGGATAATCAATTTGAGTCCTTCCATCCTCTTCAAAGAATATGTATCCATCAAATGACTTACCGAAATAGATGAAATTGACGGTATGGTTTCCATAGGAATATCCTTCTGTTGAGAAAGTGTAATTCACTATACCATTTTCAATTCTTAAAACCTTAGGGTCCAAACCGTCCATCGCAATAAGAATATCTCCAGTTGCATTATCCAAATCCATGAATATATTGCCGTTATCGCCCATTACTATGTCCTGAGTGATATTAACCTTAGGCATTACTCTGAAAGTGGCTGAAAATGATTTGACATCATAGTCATCGCCATCATAGTAAGCCCTAATCTCATATATTCCCACAGGAACACTGCTCAAATCAATGGCAGCCTTACCATCAACAATTGGAACAGAAGCCAATACTGACATCCTATTGTCATTATAAACAGTCAGATTGCCTGTTGCATTAGAAGGAAGCATCAAACTAACATATCGTTTATCACCGGATACTTCACCAACAACAGCAAAGTAATTAACATTTAAAACTGTAGCATAGTCATCACGAGGATAGTTACTGTCACCTGAGTAAATGAAAACGAGCAAATGTTCTCCCATTGTCAAATCGGTGATTGTGAATACCGCCTTACCGTCTTTAACTGTAGATTCAAAATCTTGTCCGTTTCCACCATCGACAAGCAGATGAACAGTACCTGTTGCATCATCAGGCAATGTAACGGTAACAACATAAGAGTCCTTCAAAGGATATCCCTCAGCAATAATGTCATCCTTAAAGATGTAAGTCGCATAGAATGTTCCGTTCCTAGATAGCCTGTCATGATTTGCATCACCGGAGTAGATGACATTGTAGGAATGCATTCCATATTTGCTTGCGCCTGTAATGTAGTCAGTCAATTTAAACACAGCACAACCGTTAACCAAATCAACGGAACCTACAGGTTTACCGTCAATTTCAACTGAAACACTGCCTGTTGCACCCTCACCCAGATTCATCTTGATTGTATCGTCATCACCTAAAACCAATGGATCAGGAACATCCAACCAGTGCCCATCGTCACCGACAAAGACTGAAACGTAATTGTTATAAAATGAAATGCCTCCGTCATCAAGCTGCACTTCGTATAAAACCCACATTGTGTGGTTTCCATAGGACAATTTTCCCAAATCAATAATGTTTAAACCGACATGCAATTCATAACGGACATCATCAATAGTTACATTACCCTCTTTTGGAACGGTAATATTAACGCTAACATGCTCATTTTCTTTAACATTATCTCCAACAGCCACATCAACATCCCTTGTTTGTGTCAACACTTCAAATGTCACTGCTGATGAATTCAATAATCTTTCAAATTCGGATTGAACTACCCTGATCTCAGCAGTATGCATGCCGGGAGCCCATGATTTTGATGAAATGAATTTAATTAAACCCTCTTCAAATGAGGTCATATGAGCAAATAGATTGCCGTCAACGTATAAGTCAACATAAGCGTTTGTTGGTTCAAATACACGCACTCTTGCAAATTCCTGTTCAAAGGCATATCTGGTTGTTTCATCAATAGTGATTAAAATATCATCTGAAAATGCAACTTTGAGTGTATTGTTGGTTATGTCCAATATGTCCACACCATCGGCGGTAAATTTAACATCCACTTCATAATCACCGTCATCCTCATAGAATCCCAAATCAGACAGAGATAACTTGAATCCGCCAGCGTAGTTTGCTTTAATGTCTGCAACTCCAAACCTGTAAATTGCCTGACTTCCAAAGTCACTGGTTACATTCATGTTTGGAAGGTTTGTTGAGTGATTTCCCTTAAATTTCAAGGTAACGATTATCTGACCTTCGCTCAGCAAATCAGGAATGTTCAAATTGATGAAGTCACCGTAATAGTCGTTTACATCATCATTTACAGCGGGAGCAAAATCAGTGGAATCAACATCTTTCCACAACACATCAACTGTTGTGTTTGCGCTTCTCTCATTACCTTCATACATTACAGTGATTTTATCTCCGAAATTCTTATCCTTAAAATCAGAGTATTTCAAATAGTATCTGCCATTTTCAGAGGACAAACTCCTAATGTCTCCCTCAAATATTGCCTCACCTGCAGAATTTAAGACTGTGACATTGCCTGTCACATCATCAATTTCGCCATAATAGGTATCCAAGTACAATAAGATAGGATCTATACCGAAACCTGTCAGCACATCTGATGTCGCATTTTCAACCTTAACGTTAGAAGTCAATGTGATATTCTTATTGAACACTTCAGTTTCAGAATTTGGAGCCGCAGTGCCGTCGTCATAATCCTCGGAGTGATGCGCAATCCTAATGTTATAAATTCCGTTTTCAGTTACATTTAAATCAGACAGGTAAATGTATAATTTAGTTGAACCCACGCTTCCACCATGTAAACGGAAGAGTTCAAGTTCTGTTTCATTTTCAACACGAATCAATCTTCCCAAATCTTCAACTTTTACATCATTAACATAAACGACAAAGTAACCTGAACCCAAGCCAATAACGATACTCTGTCTGTTAGCACGGTCTGTAGCTTCAATGACGATTACGTTGTCCGTATCATTAATCAGCACATTATCGGAAATGGTAATCTTGAAATAATTTTCCACATCCCGTGGAGTATTGATTCTGAATAATTTATCCCCTATTCTTATACCTTTAGCGAACATTATAGTATTGTTACCATAGCTAAATGAAACCGTAAAAGACACATTCTGTTTGAAGCAGCTGTAATCGAATTCAGTGACATTATCTGAAATCCAATAGCTGTATGACTGGTAACCATCATAGGACTTGTATTCATCTTCGAATTCGGATAATGATTTTGAAAATATCACTTCTCCATTTTCATCAGTGATTATAATTGTTCCTTCATTGATGTTTAAATATTCAGGGATGGTCAACTCGATTATGGCATCAGGGTCACCATCCACTCCGTACTCAAGATCACCTATTTGACCATAATAAAATATTAAATCGATTGAATCCTGGTAATAGTCAAATTCCCAACCTTCATCTGTCAAATGCATGACAAATCTGTTTGAACCCAATATTTCATCATTAGATGTCACTGAAACATTTACCACATCCTTGTCTTTAAGGTTTGCCAGATTCAAATCGCCCAACAGGACATAATAATCTTTACCTAAACATTGATAATTGTACTCATAAACCAGATCGGATAACTGCTTAGTCAAATACTGATTTCCATAAGTAATATGAACATTTCCTGTTTCTGTTATGTTTAAAGAGTCCGGCACTGTGATTCTGACGAACTTAATTTCCTCTTGTGGGACATCCTCTTTTTCATAATCCCCTGGAACAAAACCTCCACCAGTTAATTCAAAACCAACCAGTTCGATTTTGATCAAATCTATACGAAGATCCCAGTAATCATAGAATTTACTATAGTTTTCAGTTTTTTCAATAGTATATGTTTGATAAGGAATCCAGCTGGACCGATTAAACGAATCATCAGCATCAAAGAATATGAACACTTTATCCTTATCGTTGAGAGTTCGTAGCAAGTCAAGGTCATCGATTGTGATTGGATATAGGTAATTGCCGTTACACCATTCATCATACTCGCCAAGCTCAGATACCTTTTTAAAGAACGTATAATTTCCGCTTGTAACATTAATCGTATAATTATTATCAATATTGCTTACATATACCCAGATTGCCACATCTCCAGGATAGATTTCATTGTCACTAATCTCATACCAGTTTTCACCGTCATTCCCCCAAGGGTACTCCACGAGAATGTCTGTATCATTTACCTTAACTTCAACATTACCGCCCAGCATCCCACTTAAACAAGTCCATCTATTCCAATGAGTTTCATTAAGTTCCAATATGACTGTATCAACATAGTCAAAGTCATCATTATCCTCATTCCAATTTTTAAAGGTCAATGTGATTGTTCCTATTTTATCTGCAGGAGAGAAGAAATAAAGTGATTTGCGTTCTTCAACATCCACAACCTTAGCCCTGAATGTATCATTTTCAAATTCCCTGACATTAAAATAATATTCCCTATTGATTGTTCTGCCATTATCGCTTTGGAATTTAAATGTAACATTATAGTAACCCTCTTCTGTAATGCCCAATGATTTTAAATCCCATTCATATACCTTGTCAGAATAGATATTTGTCCGAAATTTTTCAGCATTATCAACAAAGAGGCTTAATTTTCCGGACATATCCTCAGGACAATAGATATGAACTATATATCCAGGATTATCCAGATAAAAAATTTCATCCTCATCCCCTACTTCAAAATATATTAAGTCATTGCACCCGACATTAAAATAAGTTCTTGCTACTTCTTCATCATAATAGAGAATTTTAATTTCAAAACCGTCATCCTCTTCGATTCCAAGATCCTCTAAAGTCCAATTCATTAAAGGAGAAGTTATATTCAATTCAGATTCAACATCGTTGATTATGAATGTAACGTTCTCGCCTATTTTGTCGTTTGGAGATATAAGATATAGAATAGGTCCATCACAATCCCACATCCTTACACCAAGATTATTGGAAATGAGCCTGAAATAGTCAGCATCATCATCAACATTTAAAACAAATCTGAACTCTTCTTCAAAATTATCCCGATTCGCTTTAATAACGATTTCATAATCCCCAACACCATCAATGTTTAAATCAGATAATGTCCACCTAAATGGGTTTTCGCCACCATTATCACATAAAACATTATCTACTCGAACTTCAACATCAATATCCTCACTCCAAACCCTTATAACATCAAAAGGATAATCTTTGAAGATACTGTCATCATCATAAACTTCATAATCAAATTGGGTTAATTGAAAATCGTGGTTTTCAGCTAAAAACAATTGATTTTCCCCATGTACATAGGATAGGTTGAATCTGTAAAAACCCAAATCGCTTAATTCCAAATCATTCAAAGTCCAGGAAATTTCATCACCATCAACATCTTTAGAATAATCGCTGTATCCCCCATCAGGATTTTCTATTGTGAAGTTAATATATCCTGAATCCACATCATTAAAATTAACCCAGCATATTTCATCATCGCTTTTTGTAATGGATTCATGAGAACTTAACCAATAATCAAAATTGTCCTCATTAATTTCGCCTTCACCCAAAACATCACTTTGGATGGAACTATCCTCCAAAGAAACATCTTCTGATAGCGTTTCATTAAAATCAACATCTTCATTTGCACTAACAGAACATATTGTTAAAATAGCCAGCAGAATGCATGCCGCCAGCATTATCTTTTTAAGCTTCATAATTAACAACTCATTAAAAAATGTTTTAATTGTTAATTATTTTTAAAAACTGAAGTATTTATAAATTAATATAAATGAAATACTTTGGTTGAAAATTAATGGCTTTCTAAAAATTCATTTTGACTTTTCATTGAAGTGCATACATTAGTCTAGTTTTACTAGTAAATTCTAAAATATTTAAGATTATTTTTCTTTGAAATGAGAACAATTTTTCTAACAGAAAGCAATATTGCCAACTCAAAACAATTTTACATACATATTACAATGAATAAACATCATATACATCCCTAATGAGAATAAATAGATTTATATGCAATTAAAAATATAATTAACCATTAGAGCTATGTCAAGTAGCTCGATTATGGAGGTCATTCCATGAAAAAAAGTGAAGTGATATTAATTGCACTTGGAATTATGCAAATCTTAATTTCAATATTGCAATTAATATTACAAGTATTATGGGGTTACTAATCCCATAATACTTCCTTTCTTTTTTTCATTATATAAACCTTCCCATTACTAAAAAATGGTGTTGATTAAACATGATATGGATATCAATTCTTAATTTAATCATAACAATAATCTTGATTATCTTTATATATCAAATTAAAGAGTTTGAATATAAAAATATTATTATAGGATTGTTTGCATTAAATTTAATTTTAATTATAGCAAATATTCTAATAAACCCCTAAGGATACTTTAAAAAAAATAGAAAGATTATCTTTCTGAATTAATGCCCTTTTCAGAAAGTATCTCATTTTGAACCTTAACAACTTCACCACTGGTATCGGCTTCGCTATATGCCTCAAGCAAATCATGATTCAGCTCTAAAAAAGTATGTCCCCATTTATAGCCTTCCATCAAGTCACGAGCCTCATCTTTAAAGCGAGTAATATACAATGTTGCAGAAATGGCCTCAACGGTTGACAGTATGCATGCCTTTCCATAATTTACGGGATTGGTTGCTATCAAAAAAGGTAGGGAGCGATGGTATTTGGACAGTGAAAAGAATTTTTTAGAACTTGACACCTCATTCCATGAGCAGTCAAGCCCTACAATTCCTCTTCTTTGAACATAACGGTAGTCTTCATAGGATACAGCTTTTTCAGCATAGGGATTAAGAACGATTGCACCTGATGGAATCTTATTGATATTGTCAACAAGACGGCATTTGCCCATCTTTGCCAATTTGATGGCAGTGCATTTCTTCTTATCGCATTCATTTGCATGAAAAACTGTAATTCTCATCTAACCAGTACCTTCAAGTGCGGAAGTGTTTCCTGCCTTGACCTGTTGGACCAATTCCATCTGTTCGGCAAACTGATCTTCTGTCAATCCAAATTCCTCATTGATTTTTGGAACGTTTTTACTTTCCTTTAAAGTTATGCTGTTGAGTAAAGGTTCGACAAAATCAGTGTATGACTCACCATAGGTGTTCAGTGTTGCGTTTACTTTGGAATCCGCATCGATAATCATGTAAATCAGATATCCTTGCTTTTTGGCCTGTGACTGACAAATGACAATATTCATTGTATCGTTAGAGTCTGTTTCATTACCCGGCACTGCCTGAGTAAAGTAGATATTCCATTCATTGCCATTGAAGGTTCTCTTTTCAGGATTCATAACACCCTGCAGGTAATAAATGTCCATCAGTGCATCTGAATCATCCACTGTTGAAATGTTATAAGTAATCTTGTTTTCCTTATCCCTGTAGGAATGCATGAATTTTTCCTTATCGTCTACCAATTTTACATTTCCTGCAAATTTACCTTCCATAAACTCTGTTTTAAAATCAGTAGTCTGTACATTTTTATCTTCACCATTCAATATTCCAGTAGTAAAGATTACTCCTACAACTGCAACGATTGCAACAATTACTACTGCAATTATGATTATATTTTTACTTTCCATTAAAAATACTCCTATAACTGTTAATAATATAAATTTAGTAAAAAGTCTTTAATATAGGTTTAGTTAAATATTTAAATATTAATAAAAGAAATTGGGTCATTTTATGAATAAAAAAATTCAATATCAGATACTGCTAATAATATTGATTGTCATTGTGATAATTAACTTATCCATCATTATAGGCGACGTGACCAGAAGTCCTGAAAATACCTATAACGTTACTGAAATTGGAAGCAATGTTAACGGCAGTGTCTACAAGATTGTAGCGGGAAATACCTCCTCAAATGAAACGGTCGGAATTATACTTGGAGTCCATCCAAGGGAACATGAAATTCACGAAGAGGTAAACAAAACGATTTACAATATCACTTCGGAAAACGGCACTCAGAACTTGTCTAAAAAATATGTAATCTATTATGTCAAAACCAATTCAAACATTACCTCACACGACGATACCCGTGAGGCAGGAGAGGAATTGGCAAATAAATTCATTGTTCCGAATATCGTTAAAGACAATCCTTTCGTTGTTGTTGATGTTCATGAGATAAACCCGGATTATGAGTATTCAAATTTCATTTTCAGCTTATCTCCAAAAAATGCAAAGGTAAATTCATACATTTCCAAGCTGAGCAATGACGTTAATCTTGTAGATTATGAATTTGATGAGGGCACCAGCCCCGAAAAGGTTACAAAACCTATTGCGAAAAAAGGAGTCAATACATTACTTATGGAGACTTCCATTACCGATGCAATAGTTCAAAAACAGAAAACAGCCGAGAATTTAATTAGAAGTTTAGATGGATTGAGCCCGTGATAATATGCAAAAAGTTCGTGGTATTTTAATTGGAAGAATGCAACCAGTCCATAACGGACATATGGAAGTAATCAAACAGGTTTTGAATGAAGTGGATGAAATTATCATAGGAATAGGCAGCGCCCAGCTCAGCCATGAGATAAAAGATCCTTTTACCGCAGGTGAGCGGATAGTGATGATGAATCAGGCATTGGCTGAAAAGGATGTCGATCCGTCAAGATACTATATCATCCCAATGCAGGACATTAACTTCAATGCGATTTGGGCTTCACATGTCAAAATGTTGACACCACCCTTTTCAATCGTTTATTCCGGAAATCCATTGGTCAAACAGCTTTTTGGCGAAGAAGGATATGATGTTCGCCAGCCTCCATTATATGACCGTTTGCATTTGTCCGGTACAGAAGTCAGACGCAGAATACTGAATGATGAAAACTGGCAGGAACTGGTTCCGAAGGCAACAGTGGAACTGATTGATGAAATTAATGGTGTTGAAAGAATTAAGAATTTATCAGTAAAAGAAGTAAGTGATATATAACATAAGTTATATAATTATTTTTGGAGTTTATAATATGACAGTAAGAGTAATAGAAGCAAAAGAAGATAAAGTTACAATGGCTGATTTAATAGCTGAATTAAAGAAAAGTACTAAAGTTGATTATTCAGGTGCAATTTTCACATTTGAAGGGATAGTTCGTGGAAAAGAAGAAAACATGAACCTGGAAAAGCTGATTTTATCTACACCAGATAAAGATAAAACATTAAAGGAAATTGAAAAGATAGTTGAAAATGCAAAAATCAAATATAACGTTCATGAAATATCTGTTGTACACTATATCGGAGAGTTCTACACAGGAGATATGTTATTTTTAGTTGCAGTTCTTGGCGCTCACAGAGGAGAAAGTCTTGATGCCCTAAAAGAAGTTATTGAAACTGTAAAATATGATGTTGAGTTTAAAAAAGAAGAAATCTCAAAAGAAGGTACAAAAACTATTTTAGCCGGTGGTTAAATGACCATAATGTTTATTTTAAAACTAGTCGTATTGTTTTTGATTATATATGCAATCATTAAAAATTTAAAGACATTATTAAAAGCAGGAATTATTATTTTTGTTATTTTAGTATTATTAGGATTTATAGGATTTTAATCCTATTTCCCAATAATCACTTCAGTGGATTTGATGATTGCACAAACATCATCACCTTCACTTAAACCTAATTTTTCAGCAGACTCTTTAGTGATAACTGCAGTAATAGTATTAGGGTCAGCAACTTCGATTTTGATATTTGCCATTACGGCACCTTTGTCCACACCAACAATTTTACCTTTTAACTGATTTCTTGCACTAATTTCCATATCGATCACCATCAATTTTATTTACCTATAATTACTTCAGTGGATTTGATGATTGCAGTTACGTCATCTCCTTCACTTAAACCTAATTATTCAGCAGACTCTTTAGTGATAACTGCAGTAATAGTATTAGGTTCTGAAATTTCGATTTTAACATTAGCCATGACGGCTCCGAGTTCAACATTTGTAATTTTTCCGTTTAATTGATTTCTTGCACTAAGTTTCATATCTTTCACCTCAGTATGTTTTGACACTATAATGTTGTATCGAATTGTATATAAATGTTTCGCTTTTAGGCAAATAAAGACTTTTTTAATCGATTACCTAATTTATTACATATCGAAAATGAAAGATATTTAACCGATGAAAGTGAAATGTATATACATGAAAGTCGAACTCGAATCTATTGGCACAATTCACACACAATTTGATGAAGTTGAAGGAATGCCAATCCAACCTACGGGAGCAAAAGGAATAAAGGGAACAATAGAAATAAAAGACAAATATATTGATGGTCTAAAAGACCTTGACGGATTTTCACACATTCATCTAATCTATTTGCTTCATAAGGTGAATGGATATATGCTTGAAGTGAAACCCTTCATGGACAACGACACCCACGGCGTTTTTGCAACAAGATCACCAAAAAGACCTAACCGCATTGGAATGAGCGTATGCAAAATAAATAAAGTCGAAGGAAATACAGTCTATATTGAAAATGTCGATATTCTTGATGGAACTCCACTGCTTGACATAAAACCATATGTTCCCCAGTTATACGAAGATACAATTGACGAGCTAAAAATAGGATGGTTTGAAACAAAGCACCAGAAAGCAAAATCGCAAAAATCAGATGATAGATTCAAATAATCTATCTCTTAAAACTTTTCAGGAAATTCCAATTTTAACTCATTGATGAAATCCTCAATTATAACATCCTTTAAAGACTTGCCTTCACATTTAAAATCATAAAAACCGCCTTTTGAATCGGATAGGGATAATTCTTTATAAAAATCTGGCAAATCATCTATGGATTTATCAATCACATTAACATATTCCTCACAATATTGAGCAATTATATCCTTCAAATCCAAATCATTATTCCATTTACCATCATAACGCCTAATATTAATATTTGAAATGTTCTCTTTTAGTTTGTCGAATTCCCTCTTATCATGAAAAATCAAATCTTTGGCCATTGCAAGCTTCAAATCATGGACAAACTCATCATCGCATTTTGACCCACAGGTATAGATATCCTTTTGGGATTCAGACAACTCATTCAAATAATCATCATTTCTAAAATAGAACAGGGAATGCTTTACCGGAGGCAATGAGTGCACATCATCATCTTCACATTTTTTAAATGGATGTATGGCATGCATTACTGTTAATTCAGTAAATGATGTATCTCCAATATAATCCACAAGTTCCGGATATTCCCGTATGGTCATTTTATCAATATCTTCACTTGTAGGAACGCAACCTAATTTTTGGCCTCTAAAACAGATGTAGAAAGTTCTGTCGGAATCTATTGAGTTGAAATATTTATGTATTGATCTGCATTTTTGAAATTCCTTTTCAGACAGGGTAAAGAACAAGTCATGGTACTTTAAATCAATATCATGGCTTCTGCATATTTCCTTCAATTGCGGAAAAACTTCCTTGATGAAATAATAATGTTCAGCAAACATGTCAGGAATTGTACTGATAATCATTATGGAAATATTATTTTTACACATGACAAAAACACCTTCAACTTAATTTAATGTATTCTCATATAAATATTATATGTTTTTAAAAAAAAAGAAAAATTAAAAGCTATAAGTTATTTATAGCTTCAGTGATTAGTTTAATTGTATTTTCAACGTCATCCATACTGCACACGCTTACAGGAGTATGGATATAACGTGTAGGAACAGATAAAACACCGGTTGGAATTCCTTCACGGGTCAAGTGAATTGCAGTTCCGTCAGTTGTTCCGCCGTCACTTACCTCCAATTGGTAAGGAATATCATTTTCATCGCCCGCTTTAATGAGCATGTCTTTGACGGATTGCTGGGTTAAAATTCCTCTTCCGCTTGCATCCGCTAAAATAATTGCAGGACCTTTGCCCATTACAACAGGTGCCTCTTCAGGCTTGATTCCAGGATGGTCTCCGGATAAGGTCACATCAAGTGCAATTGCAAGGTCAGGGTTCAATTTGAATGCAGAAGTTTTAGCTCCCTTAAGACCTACCTCTTCCTGGACAGTACCTACTCCATAAACAGTTGCTCTGGTTTTAACTCTTTTTAAAACTTCAATCATCACATAACAGCCTACACGATTGTCTAAAGCCTTTCCCATAACTACATTATTAGGATATTCTTCAAACAGTGAGTTGAAAGTCATTTTATCTCCAATTCTCACCATCTTTTCTGCTTCTTCCTTGTCTTTTGCACCGATGTCGATGAACATGTCAGTGTATTTGACAACCTTGTTTTTTTCCTCAGCAGTGGTTACGTGAGGAGGTTTTGAACCTATTACACCGACAATAGGCTCTCCAACGGAAGAGTGAACTGTTACGGTTTGGTTCATTAACATCTGATCATTGATTCCGCCAATTGTGGAAAACTTAATAAATCCATTATCATCAATGTATCTTACCATCAAACCAATTTCATCCATATGGGAAGCCAACATTACGGTAGGTGCCTTTTTTTCACCTTTTTTAGTGGCAATTAGGTTTCCCATACTATCAGTTTCAATTGTATTAGCTACATCTTTTAATTCACGTGTAATAATTTTGGCTATTTCCTCTTCGCTACCGGATACTCCCGGTGCTAAAGATAGCTCTCTCATTAATTCCATCGTATCACCAAATAATTTTATGTTTTAATAATATTAAATTGTTTCCATTATTTAAAATTCCTAAATCATTGCCCCATACGCCATTATGGACAGCATCATGTCAATTGCTGAAATATTTTCAACTCATCAAGAACTTCCGCAAATGCTGATTGCCGAATAGCTATCATGAGACTAGAAAAGCAATAATTACAAGTGCAGTCTGAAGGACTGCTATAGATTCATTCTCTTTTTTGCAACTTCCCTTACATATTCATTTTCATCATTTATGGAAATGTCCTTTAACACTTTTTTGCTTACAATTTTTTTAACTGCAACTTCACGGACCTTCCAGGAGGATGCATCTCTTGCAATATCTGTCAGCATCTTTTGATTTTTTATTAATGAAACCGCCCTTACAGAGATATTTTCAGATATTCCCTGCTCATAAATTTTAAATAGACATTTTTCAACTTTTATCTTGTTCAATGCTTTAAGCGAAAATTCTTCATCCTCATTGGCAAGTACGATGCGAATCAATGTCTCCAGATCATCAATATTATCGAGAGTGGCTTTTCTGACCGTTTCTATTTTTGCATTCTTCAAGATGTCAATGAAATTTTTCTCATCAGATATGTGGCCTAAGGCTTCAAAAGCAACATCCTCATGAGTGGAGTTGATTGCAATGTAGGTAAAATCATCTTCATTTGTTAAATTGGGATTTGAAATGGCATGATTTCTAACAAACTGATCATCATCATTCAATGCAATTTTGACCAATTCATTAGGGTCAGTTATATTTTTGACGGCAATCTGGCGAACGAATCTGTCGCTGTCGGATGAAATTACCTCAAGCAGTGCATTTTCATCACTTAGCTTTTTAACCGCTTCACTTCTAACAACATTATCCTCATCATTCAGCGCAATTTGAGTGAGCAGTTCCTCATCATCCAATTGATTTACCAAATCAAGTCTTACATCAGCCTTATCTGAATTCAGGGCAATGTCCCTTAGGATATTCACATTATCTATTTTATCAAAAATCATGGATCTTATTTTAGCATTGTCCTCACTGCGTGCAATGTTTGCCAGAGCATCCTCATCATCAATCTTTGCAACGGCAGCCATCTTGACTGATTCATCCTTATCTTCAATTGCAACCTTTTGAAGCATGTCTTCACTGACAAAAGAATCCTTTTCAACGCATGATTTTCTTATTGATTTGTCCTTTGCCTTAAAGACCAAATCATACAGCACATCGCTATCCTCTATTTTTTCAACTGAAGCGTTCCTATATCTTTTGTCCTGGGCTTCGATTGCAATCCATTCAAGAGTTTCCTCATCAGCAACCTTTTCAAATATCTCATCGACCTGAGGATTCTTTTTTGTATTGATTACGACTTCGGCAATTGATTTGTTGTTTTCTCCAAGCCTTTCCCAAGCAAAACTTCTAACGTCGAAAAATTGTGAATTTTGGGCCGCATCAAGAAGAAGCCTCTCATCCTTAACTTTATTTATGGCTATCAGCCTTATGGCCCTATCCTTAATATTCTTTGACAAGTCCAATGCAACATATTGGTCTGTAATTTGATCAGCTGCTGCCGCCCGCTCATATCTGTCCTTGCTGTTTGTTGCTATTTCTTTTAAGATTAATTGATCATCATCAATTTCCAAATCATCCGGAATGACATTCTTCTCTTTAGGCTTTTCCTTTTTAGCATCATTTTTTTTAAATCTGTCGAATAATCCCATTTTAATTAACATCCCTATACATTTTTTCTAAAAAGCTTGCAAGTGAAATTATATCCTGTGCATTATGCTCTATTATTGGAACAACAGGTCCTATATTATTTTTTTCCAGATATGTGTCATAATATCCCGGAATATATTGGCCAGGAACATCTCCTTCACGTTCAATTCCAAAAAGTTCTCTTTCAATTGTCTGAAGCTGACAATTCGGAAGGATATCTCCCCAAAGATTTTTTGCAAAATACATCAAATCAAGGTGTGCCAAATCCAAGTTCGCATCGATTCTATTGTACCTACATCTATTTTTTATGAATGGTATATCAAATGTTTTTCCATTGAATGTCACATGAACAGAATCCTCATCCAAATGAGAAAGATATGCATCAATAATGTTTGCCTCTTCGCCATAGTCCCTTAAAAAATATTGTGAAGCCACAATTTGATTTCCCTTGATTTCAGCAACGCCAATCAATATTATGGGAACGTTTGACAATCCTTTTGTTTCAATATCCATGAATTTGAAGTTCTCCTCATCAGTCAGACTTATACTCTTCAATACATTATCCCTGCATTTCTTTGAATACCTGTTGCTGTCCAGCACATCAATGATTTCACAAAAGGACATTTCATCAAGATTCTTCATGAATTTGGATGCCTCATCTCCATATTTATCATGACCCTTTAGAGATTCTATTGTTGCATAACCATTGTTCTTAAGCTTTTCTTCAGTTTTAAGACCGATTTTCGGAAGCAATTTTAGATTGTGGTTCATTTGAGCTTTAAAATTATTGTCTCCAATATCAAAATTAATCTTTTCTTTTTTGGTTATCTTTAAAACTTCCCCAAAGGAACAGGAAGAAATTCTGCAGTCCATGACATCTTTTAATGATTTATTTTCATATTCAATTAAAAGTTTCTCTTTTAAATCATTGTAATATGAGGGAGATAGCTTCATTGCCCTCTTTTTTGCTTCTTCAGAGGGATTTTGAGAACTTATCGAATTTGACAACACTCTTTTTAAATATTCCTCAAAATTATAATCTTGCATAATCAATTAAACTTTATTAATTCATTGAATATATAGTTTTTTAATAAAGTATACTTGAATTTTTATAAAATACAATAACATTTATATATGTCTAAATCATAATATATAATTGGCTACATAGTAGCCAGAGAGATAGATTAAACAGCCAAATTTTAAAATTCATTTCTCTAAAGCTTGTAAAAACAAGTCGTTAGGTAGTTAATTTTAATTAATTATCTACCTAACCATCCCAAACTTTTTTTGAAATACCGATTCTTAAACAGATAATTAGACTTAGAAAAGTATTTAATATTTTAAACCAAAAGATATTATTAAGTAATATTTTAGGTTTTAAAATGAAATTAAAATTAGCTATACTTTATGGAATTTTAATATGGGCAATAAACTCAATTCTAACGGAGATTTTCAATCCGATTTTTACCTCAAATCTCCCCCGTGTCAATATCATTGTTCCCATAATTACAATAGTTGTAACTGGATTTTTTGGAATCCTATACATCAGAAACATTGAATCCAATGAAGTTGCGGAAGGAATACTCGTTGGAGTAATATTCATCCTAATAGACATTATTTTGGATGTTTTAATTTTCATTTTGCCTAAAACAACAAACATTATCATTGGAGATTACCCTTTACATGTCATTTCAATTACGGTAATTACCTTATCGATTACAACATTACTGGGATATTTAGCTCAAATGACAATAGATTTGAAATAAGGAGATGAATTATGATACCAAAATCACATCCTAGATATGAATCATTACTTTTAAGAGATAAAATTGTACAGGCATCTAAAAAAGGATATCTGGCAGATTCCGGAATGATAGCTCACGGCAGAGGTGAAGCATTTGATTATCTGATTGGTGAAAGAACAACTTATCCTGCAAAAAGAGCCATGTATGTTGCAGTTGCGGCACTGCTTCTATCAAATAATCCCGTGATTTCAGTCAATGGAAATGCTACCGCCCTTGCATGTGATGAAATTATTGAGCTGGCCAAAAGTGTTGATGCAAAAATTGAAATCAATTTGTTTTACAGAACTGACGATAGAGTGAAAATTATAACTCAGATATATAAAGATCATGGATATGATGAAATTTTAGGTACATTAGATGATGATATTGAATATTTAAATGAAATAAAAAATAGCAGATCTTCAGCCAGCAAATCTGGAATATACAGTGCCGATACAATATTGATTCCTCTCGAAGATGGGGACAGAGCAGAGATATTGAAGAAAAGCGGTAAAAATATAATCACCATTGATTTGAATCCGCTTTCAAGAACTTCAAAAATGTCTGACGTTTCAATTATGGACAATATCGTTCGGGCAATACCGTTTATGACAAAAATAGCTGAAGACCTAAAAACACAAGACAAAACAGTGTTGATGGAATTGGTTAATGAATTTGATAATGAAGAAAACATTAAGGAATCATTAGAACAAATAAGAATAAAAGAGTGAATATTATGCAAGTAATGGGAGTATCCGGTTTACCTGGTTCTGGAAAAAGTTTTGTTTCCGATGTGGCTTGTGAAAAAGGCGCAATCATCGTGAGTATGGGAGACATTATTCGTGAAGAAGCCAAAAAAAGAGGCGAAAGTACAAAGGAAACCGCTAAAAATTTAAGAGCCGAACACGGTGAGTACATAGTGTCTGAACTAACTGTCAAAAAGATAAAAAAGCTTCAAGAGGAAGGAAATACAAAAGCCATCCTTGTAGAGGGAATCAGAAGCCCTCCTGAAGTTGACATGTTTAAAGAAAACTTTGATAACTTTATAATTATCTCAATCTTTGCAAATCCTGAAATAAGGTTTAAAAGACTGCAGAAAAGAATGAGGGAAGACGATTCACAGGATTACGCAGGATTTAAAAAAAGAGATGATACCGAACTTGGCTTCGGCATTGGAACCGTAATTTCACTTTCAGATAAACTGATTATCAATGAAAGTGATTTAGAAAGTTATATTGAAGAAATTAGGAAAACACTTGAAGAAATAGGACTCTAACTATTTTTCTTCCAAAACAGCATCTTCGATAATGAAAACACCACTGTCAAGATGCCATTCCTTTCTATATTTTAAGATTTTAATCCTTTTTTTAAAAATTGGCCCATCAACAGCCAGAGTTTCTGCTTCCCCACCTTCAAAAGCGATATCCACTTGATATTTTTCATTAAGTTTTAAAATATCGTCAATGCATTCATCATCAATCACCCTTCCAAGCCATGATTCATCCAGACCCCAGGCAGCAACACCGCAGACAATAACTTTAAAACCTAAAGAGACTATTTTTCTCATATATTCAAGCTCATCAACATGCCAAAAGGGAGAAATAATTTTCAATCCGATTTCAGATCCCAATTTTTCAATTCTAGACTTTTGGTAAACAGAATAAAGCGCACCGGTATATATGGCTTCAACACCCAAATCTTTAAGTTCAATGAATGCCTTTTTTAAATCTTGCAGTTCCTCTTCCTTAATGCCTTCAGTTTCAACAGACATTATGGGAATATCCAGCGCCTGTGAAAGCAAATCAGTAATATGAATATTGGGAACATGAAACATGTAAGATTCATCATTTTTTGATTTTATTGAAAGAAGATATCTGACATCTTCTTTCGCTTCCAAGGCAGAATACAATGCCATCGTACTGTCTTTACCGCCTGAAAATAAAATAGCAACATCCATATTATCTTTTGCGCTTGGTATTCATAAACTTGTTAAATCTTCTATAAGCCGGAACAACGGAATCCATATAGATTCCAATTAATGCCACAATAACTCCTACTCCTCCACAAACAAGAACAAACTGCACGTTTGAAAGCATTGAAGAATTTGTATTGTTGATACTGTCCTGAATAGGGCCATCGATATGGCTTGCAACGATACCCTTATCGAGCAGAGCCTGTTCAAAGCTCTCTAACTCATATGAATCAACAACTAAAACTGCCTGAATTTGAGCATATGAGAGTGTTTCTCCATATACCAATTTATACCAGTCCGAAAATGTTTTCAAAGCTTCAGAAGAAGTATAGTTCTCCTCAAGTTCAATGTTGATTCTGTCTGAGGTTACATTGTAATCCTTATAGTGGCTGTCAATATTGCCGACAATCGAATCAAAATATTCATGCTCCTGCTCATTAAAGGACCACATCGGAATCGAAATGGAAGTTTCATCAAATGATTTGAAACCCTTCATGCCAGACAAGACATTTCGCAATTCATTTGTATCAACAGAAGAAGACAAATCAAGATATAATGTCTCTTCATTATTTGGCATATTCTTTTCAACAACACTGGCCATATTCGGCAGCTCCTCATAAATAGGCTCTAAAAAGAAAGCTCCTCCTACTGAACCGATTAGGAATGCTACAAAAAGCACTAAAATCACTTCACGTTTGGGCATGTAGTGTTTCAACATTCCAATTGAAAAGACAAAAGCCATCATTATAATAAATAAAACAATATAAATAATTGTTGTAACAATATCCATAAATTCACACGCCATTTAACTATTATATTTAGATATTAAAAAATAATAGTTAAAATAATTTTGTATAAATTTGCATATTTTCACTATTTTCAGGCCATTCAACAATTATTATATTTTCCCCTTTATTTATGGAAATTGATGATTTTACCAAATTCGATTTGACATCGACTCGGATATTCTTACTTGAACCGTCATTAAGTTTCAAATTAGATGAAACATGACTGTCTGTAATCGTTGCTTTAAAATCCCTTTGAGAGATTATAACCATCCTTTGTTTTGAACCCTGGCCCTGTCCATAAACTTCACCTATTGCCTGAGCGATTTTTGACAAATCAGACTTAACATCCAAAGTATCTGAAACATCCAATGTGTTTCCAATCGTAAATTCAACCAAAGGCAATGTAAAAACGATTAGAAGAATTAATGAAATTGTAAATATAAGGATATACTCCAAAGCCACCTGTCCTCTCTCATCAACCATCATATCACCAAAAAGACATTTTTTGTAAACAGCATCATGATATCGCCGAAAAATATTGAAATAATCAAACCAACAAATATGGCCGGAGCAAATGGAAATGTGATTTTGATGGAGATGTCCTTGCCTATATACCCCTGAGCACTCATTATCTTAATTAGAAACATGTCCTCCCTTGTAATTCCTCCAGCACTTATTGACTTAAAATAATACTTAGATTCAATTTCATTCTTGCTCCTGAATACCTCCAGGTTCCCATCAAGATCACTGATTAATTCAATGATATACTCATCGTCAAAATAATAATCATTTACAATATTTCCTTCCTCCAAATCATTAATTGGAATAGTCTTGTTTAATGTTGAGTGTATAAGGTTTCTTAAATTTCCTATATTCAAAAGAGTGATTAAGTGAGTAGGATGATTTTTAAATATCTCATTTTTAATGATTAGCGTAATGAAAAATATCATCAAAAACGGAAATGAAACCAGAATACTGTTTACAACAACGCTAAATGCAAATGGATAGATTGACAATTGGGGAAAAATATTCAAAAAATCAATGTTGAGACCATTTGGTATGACTGTAGCGATAGCAGTGAACAGCATTACATCACCACCACCCCACATTTTTAATTTCCACAGCAGATAAGTTATAGCATATGTGATAGTCATTGAAATAATCGAGGCTAAAATGAATTTAATGTTATTTGAAATCAATGACAAAATCATGTTTGAAATGAGTCCGAAAAACAGCAACACATATGTTAACTTCTCCGGAACAAAATTCTTTTTAATATCGAAAATTGCTGCCAAAATACAAAATAGTATTGTTATAATTATTTGAATCAAAAATAAAGTACTTAAAATCATAATAGTACTATTTAACTCAAAATATATTAATTAGATAGAAAATGAACTCATTAAATTGATTTTAGAATATGAAATTGTAATAAAAATAGAAAAATTAATTTTTAGAAAACTCATAAATAGCTTCTAAAAATGATTTGAATAATGGGTGTGGCCTATTAGGTCTTGATTTGAATTCCGGATGGAACTGACAACCAATAGCCCAAGGATGATCTGGCAATTCAACAATTTCTACTAAAAAGTCATCAGGACTTGTTCCTGAAATAATTAAACCTTTATCCTGCAAATCATCTCTGAAATCATTGTTAAACTCATATCTATGTCTGTGACGTTCTTCAATATCAATTTCACCATAAGCCTCATGAGTTTTTGTTCCTTCAATGATTTTGCAATCATATGAACCTAAACGCATGGTTCCTCCCATGTTTTTGATTTTCTTTTGCTCTTCCATCATGTCAATAACAGGGAATTCAAGATTATCATCGAATTCGGAACTGTTTGCTTCAGGATAACCGTTTCTTCTTGCAAATTGAGTTACCATAGACTGCATTCCAAGACATATTCCAAATAAAGGCACATTGTTTTCAATTGCATAGTCAATGGCATCGAGTTTTCCTTCAAAACCACGCTCTCCAAAACCTCCAGGTATCAAAATACCGTCAAACCCTTTTAAAGATTCGGAATCTATCTTATCAACATCGGAACTCAAATATTCAATATTTGCCTTTACACCGATGCTTGCAGCTGCATGCAAAAGAGATTCACGGATACTGATGTATGAATCTTCAAGTTCCACATATTTTCCAACAATACCGATTGTAACCTGAGGGTCTTTAATTCTTAAGGATTCAACAATTTCTGCCCAATCGTCCAATTTAGACGAATCAGCTTCAATATCAAGACCAATTCTATTAACGATCAGCTCACCAATATTTTTTTCTTCAAGAACCAGAGGAACCTCATAGATTGTTCCCGCATCAGGAGTATTGACTACTGCATTGACGTCCACATCACAGAAGTGTGCAACCTTTGCGAGAAGTGCATCATCAATGTGCACCTGTGATCTGCATACAATGACATCAGGATTTATACCGACACTTCGCAGTTCCTTTGTTGAGTGTTGGGTAGGTTTGGTTTTGAATTCTCCAGCTGCATTTAGGTAGGGAATAAATGTAACATGGACAAACATAACATTTTCACGACCTTCCTCATTTCTGAGTTGTCTTAATGCTTCAAGGAAAGGCTGACTTTCAATATCCCCAACAGTACCTCCAAGTTCGATTAAAACCACATCATAATCATCACTTTCAGATGTCATTCTAATCATTTCCTTTATACGGTTGGTGATGTGTGGAATAACCTGTACACATTCTCCAAGGTATCCTCCTTCACGCTCTTTGGCGATTACGGATTCGTAAACCTTACCTGTTGTAATGTTGGCTAGTCCCTTAAGTTCTACATCCAAAAATCTTTCGTAGTGTCCAAGGTCCAGGTCGGTTTCCATACCGTCAGAAGTCACGAATACCTCACCATGCTGATATGGATTGAGTGTTCCAGAATCCCAATTCAAATAAGGGTCTATTTTAATAGCTGAAACTTTTAAACCATATGACCTTAAAATTCTTCCCATAGATGCAGAGGTGATACCCTTGCCTATGGAACTAACTACCCCACCAGTTATTATAATATATTTTGTCAGAAAAATCCTCTCCTTAATAAAAATTACATTTATAATTTTAGTATCTCATTGTATATAAAAATTTAATCTGATGTGAAAATTGCACTGAAAATGACAAAATTAATATGTTAAAATATTTTTAATTCTAATTTAATAAAGGTGATAAAATGATTATCGTTAACGCAAATTTACCTGTAAAAGAAGAAAAAAAAGATGAAGTGATTAAACAGGCCGAGGCACTAATCAATGCTTCAAGAACTCATGAAGGCAACATATCATATAATTTATATCAAGATATGTTGGATGATTCATTAATCTTCATTGAAAAGTGGAAAAGCAAAGAATCACTAGAAGCGCATATGCAAACACCAGAATTCATTGAATTTGGTGAAAATATTAAAGAATCCCTGACCGCACCATTAGACATCAAACTTATTGTTGGCGAAGAAATTGAAGGAAATTAATTTTTCTTCAATATCTGCTGTTTTTCCAGTTATATAATTTATTGGAAATGTCTCTAGATGTTTCATCAAACTGAAACTGGCCTTCATCACCATAATTGGCAAAGTGATGTGACTGTACAAAGTCAAAACAGGTATCGTCAGGTTCCGTTTGTCCGTTGCCCCTTCTGCAGTACATTCCATGAGCGCTACCATATGGACTTACGCTCCAATATGTGCAATTAAGGCATATTTCCTGGCCGTTGTTTACCATGGAATCGTAATCGGGCTCTTCCTCAAAGTCAAAATCATCCGAATCATTGAAAAATTCAATGCATTGGTCGCAATAGTTGTCTTCATCCAACTCGTTACCGCAATTTGGACATTTCATAATTTCACCTAAATCAGTGTTTTAATGAATTCTTTTATATGCTCATCACAGAATTCCCATGTATGCTCGCCTTCAGCACGAACAAAAGTGGCATCAACGTTACTGTCATTTAAAAACCCATAAAAATCAACATTTTTCTCAAATAGAAAATCATCGATACCGCAGGCCATAAAGATATCCGGAATGTCTTCACAGTTTTCAACGAGATACTTGGGATCCATATCTGAATTCTTAATTTTATCCAAATTTCCAAAAATGGATTCATAGAAATCTCTGGAACGCAGGACATTACCGTCATCAGTATAGTTAACGATGTCCTCAGTAATCAGTGCCGCTGAAATCATTCCGATTTTTGAGAAATTCTGATTGTATTTCAAGCCGTTTCTGATTGCACCATAACCTCCCATTGAAAAACCTGCAATATATGTATCTTCACGCTTGTGTGAAAGCGGAAATATGTTTCTTGTAATGTCCAAGAGTTCCTGACCCACATATTCACCATAATATGCATGAGCATTAACATTATCAACATAAAAACTGTTTTCACCACATGGAATTACTATAGCTATCCCATTGTCCTCGGCAAATTTCTGGATGGAAGTGTTTGCCAGAAAAATATCGTCACTGCCATACAGTCCATGAAGCAGATACAGTGTTTTATATGGCTGCGGAACGATTTCCTCCACATCCTGCAGAAAATGAATGTTGTCTGCAGGCAAAATCACACTAATTGATGTACGTCTCTGTAAGCTTTTGCACTTTATATCTCCTCTAAACAATACCATAGTTACACCTAGGTCCACAACTCTGTAATGAACATCGCACTTGCATCCTCTGCCTTTTCAAATCCGCAATACTCATAGAACTTAAGCTCATCATCATATGCCACGACAACGATTCTGAGATAATCCTTATAATGATTTTTGACCCTCTCAACCAATTCCTTTCCGATTCCCTTAAGCTGATAGTCAGGATGAACCAGCAAATAATGAACATAGGCCGTCATTATTCCATCATCCATTGCACAAATCATCCCAACAAGTTTATCGCCGTCCCATGCGGAATAGACTGTTTCGAAGTTTTTCATGGCAACTACAAGCTTTTCCGAAAAATGACCTGAGGACCATCCGACAGACAAAAACAAATCTTCAAGCTGCTTTTTGCTAAAGTTATGCGTATTCTTATATTTTATATTTACTCTAATCTAAACCACCCTGTATTCTGTCCATTTATCTGAGAAATATCTGTAAACGTAAATTCCTGCCCTTACATACCAGTCAATAAACATTGCAATCCATGTTCCGAAAACTCCAATTCCCATCCAATCGGCAATTACATAGGAAAGGCCTATTCTGCATGCAAACATTACTGCCAGACTGATGTACATCACTGATTTTGAGTCTCCTGCCCCCCTGAATGTTGCAGGCAGAGTAAACGACAGCGGCCAGATGATTATTGCAAAAATTCCGTGCCATATTACCATTTCTGTTGTCATGGCTGCAGTCTGGGCAGACAAGTTATAGATGCCTAAAATTAAAGGCAGCACAGCAAAGATTACTGCATTGATAATAATATGTGTGATGATAACTATAATTAACATTTTCTTATTGTAGTATCTTGCCTGTTCATAATCATTGGCTCCAACACAATTTGATATGACTGCTGTGAGACCCAAATTGATTGCAAAACCCGGCAGAACTGAAAATATTCCGATTGCATATCCTACAGAGTTAGCGGCAATAGCCATAGTCCCGAATGTTGCAACTATGCTTAAAACCAAAACCCTCCCCAATTGGAAGAGTCCATTTTCAACACCATATGGAATGCCTACCTGCAATACCTTTTTAAGTATGAAAAAGTCAAATTTGTGCTTTAAAGTCCTTTTAAGATGGAGTTTGTAGCCATCATCCACAACAAAGTACAATATCAGGACTGCCGCAAGAGCCCTTGAAATTACCGTTGGAATAGCCACTCCACGAACATCCCAACCGAGATAATATATGCAGAATGCATTGCCGATGACATTTAAAATGTCGCAAACAAGCAAAATCTTCATCGGAAGCGATGCATCATTGGTTGTTCTAAAAATTGCCGCTCCAGCATTGTAGATGGCTAAAAACGGAATTGACAATGCAACAATGTAGAGATACATGTCCGCATTCGCCCAGACGTCTGCTTCAATTTGACCGAAGAGGATTCCGATTAAAAACTGCCTTAAAATGATTACAAAAATCATCAGGACCGTTGAAAGGATTGTTGAAAACCACATTAGTTGAGTTGCAGAGTTTCGTGCCTTTTTAATCTGTTTGTCTCCCAAATACTGTCCGGCAACAACCGCCCCTCCTGTTGCAAGGGCTGAAAAGGAAAAGATAAGAAGCTGAACTAGAAAGTCAACCAGCGAGACACCTGAAATTGCAGCCTCACCCAGCGATGCAACCATTACCGAATCGGCAAAACCGACAAAGAATTCCAAGGAATATTCTATTAAAAGCGGAATGAACAAAGCAAGCAATGCCCTATTTGAATACAAATATCCTTCGGGAGTTTTGATTAAATTGGAAACGTTCATAATATCAAAAATAATAATTCTAAATAATAATATTTAAATGACCCCATATGAACTTTTTTATAGGTTAGGTCAGAAAATAGTCAATTAAAGAAAAAAAATAAATTTAAAGGTAGATGACTACCTTATAAAGTTTGTACGAGCTTTAGGCTCTTCTCTTAAAGTCAAACCTTTTTCAGCACCGGCTTCAATACATTTAAGGAAAAATGCCATATTGCGACCTAACTGCCTCATTGTGGATAATCCTTCCTCATCCTGAAGTACCTCTTCGGGAGTGTTTCCGTGAACCATGTTCCAGTAATAGGATGAAATGATTGGCATGCAGGAGATTCCCAGATATTTGATTAGCTGGTCATAGGTTGAAGTTGTACCGGCACGTCTAGCAGAACACACTACAGCTCCAGGCTTGTTTTTGAATGCCTTTGCTCCATCACCGTGAGAGTTTGAGTAGAATGCCCTGTCGAGAAATGAAACCACAGACCCGTTTGCACCTGCATAGTATACCGGTGAGCCAAATACAAATCCATCTGCATCATATGCCTTTTTGACGAATTCGTTAACAACATCATTGTCAAATGTGCATTGGCCTTTCTCGCCACATTTCATGCATGCGATGCAGCCTGTAATGGGTTTTGTCTTAATCCAGAAAATCTCGGTTTCAATTCCTTCATCATTTAAGGTTTTTTCCACTTCACAAAGTGCTGTATATGTACATCCGTTTTTATTCGGACTTCCGTTAACTAGAATTACTTTCATTTTAATAATCTCCATCAATCAATCTTTGAACAAGGAAATGACCCTCTCTAAATTCAAGTGAACCTTTCTTTACTCCCTCTTCATCAAATGATTCGCACCCATCACCTTCACGCTCTGAATCGAAGATGATTATAGGCACATTATCACGGGTATGGGTTCCGACACTGATTGGTGTTGGATGATCCGGCAGTATAGCTCCCCTATAAGGTTCGCCTTCCAGGCTTTCAATGATTGGTCCAACAATGAACTCATCGATTCTCTCAATGGCCTTTACTTTCTCAGCAGTGTTTTGAGCATGTCCTGCCTCATCAGGAGCTTCAATATGAATCAATAACAAATCATGATTTTTTAAAGCTTCAATTCCATATTCACCTTTTTGTTTATAGTCAGTGTCAAAGTATCCTGTAGCTCCGGGAACGTCTATAGTATCCATTCCTGCAAAGTTGCCGATTCCCTTAAGCAGGTCCACACCAGTGATTACTGCTGCGGTTATTCCATAGGTCTCTTCAAAGTTAGGCAACTTAGGTGTTACGCCCTGACCCCATAGCCAGATCATGTTTGCAGGGATTTCCCTTTTCTGATTGACTTCAGCAGTCTCAAGATACTCCTTTGCCTCAAACATTATATTATGGAATTCTTCGGCCAGCTCGCAGTCACCGAAGAGGTTATCCAATAACTTTTCACCTGCAATATCATGAGGAGGCATGGTTTTGATGCCTGACAATATTTGAGCATCCTCCACGCTGTCACATGAGTAGACAAAAAGATGCCTGTAGCTTACTCCAGTGTAGAATTTGCCCTTAAAGTCGGGATATTTCTCATTGAAGAATTCGTTCAGCCCTTTCATCAACTCATCAGCTTCGGCAGTTGAAATATGGCCCGCATTGAAGTCATCCATTTCATCATTTTCCGTATAGATTGTATTGCATCTGAATATCACATCTTCAGGTTTTGTTGGAATTCCTTCGCTGCCCGCCTCAAGAGGTCCACGGCCGGTATAGTAATCTGCAGGGTTGAACCCGAAAATGCTCATGTTTGCAACATCAGACCCCGGAGTGTACTGGTCGGGAACATTGTTTGTAAATCCTCCAAATCCTTTCTTGGCCAATTTGTCAATATTTGGTGTATTGGCCACCATCAAAGGAGTCTTGCCGCCTAATTCGTCTACAGGATAATCGCTGGAACCGTCAGGAATAAAAATTACGTATTTCATGTTATCAAAAAAAGTATAAGAATTAGTATTTTGATTTTAAAATACTAATCAAATCAGTCAACATCGCAGAAGCAGTTTCAAGGGAACCTGCTCCGAGTCCAATTACAGACACTTCATCAGCCAAATCAGTCTTGATTGTAGCCATATTTAAGGTGCCGCTTACATCATAGGAACTTCCTCTTTTAACCAAACGAGGAGATACCTGCAAGTTATCAGGAGATACTTCAGCTATTAATTTTATTAAATAGTCATCTTTTTTAGCTAGTTCAATAGCCTGTGAATTAATCTTTGAAATACCTTCAACTTTAACATCGCTGTATGTTGCATCAATTCCCAAAAGAGAATTGGCCAAAATAACTGTTTTGCAAGCTGCATCAATACCTTCAACATCCTGTGTAGGGTCAGTTTCTGCAATGCCCAGTTCCTGTGATTCTTTTAAAATAACTTCATACTCAGAGCCTTCTGAAGTCATCCTTGACAAGATATAGTTTGTAGTGCCGTTCAAAATACCCTTGATTGATTTTATCTCACAGGAAGCGAGAGTGTCTTTTGTGAAATTGATGATAGGCATTGAACCGCCAACACTGGCCTCATATTTGAATTCCACGCCAGCCTCTTCAGCTGCCCCAACTACCTCTTTGAATTTTAAAGCTAAATGTCCCTTATTTGATGTTACAACATCCTTTCCCTGTTCAAATGCTTTAAGTGTTAGTGAAAATGCAGGCTCTGCATCGACGATATTTGTAGGAGTTGCTTCAATAAGACAATCGTATTCAACGGCATCCAAAACATCCTCACCACTTACATCAGACCCGAATTCAGGGTATGCGGATAGTTTTCCTTCTTCATTTTTAGTTTTAACAAGCAATTCTTCATCCAAACCTTCTTGTGAGATTGCAGATGAAGATGAATCTGCTGCTGCCACTACCTTTACCGCAACACCAGTTTTATCTTTAATCAAATCTTTCTTCATGGAAATGGCATTGGCAACACCTTGGCCAACTGAACCGAATCCCATAATAATGACTTTACACTCATCCATAATAATCATCACTTAAACTTCATTAATCACTAATAATTCCTTTTCTTCGGCAATTTCTGCAATTCTATCAAATACGATTTGCTTTTTGCCAATATCAGTTTCAATATTAATCAGTGCAGTGGATTTTTCCTCACCATTCAGTTTGATATCAAATGCCACAATTACGACACCTTCCAATTCATTGATTCTATCCATAGTGTCCCTTAAGTCCTGATCTACAATGTGGCCAAAGAATATTGTAGTGATTGTTTCCTTTTTAACAACACCATCCATTTCAATAATGGTAAATCCCAATTCCTCAAATCTGCCAACTACTTTTTTAAGTTCTTCATGTTCTCCTTCCAAAGTCAACTGAACCGGAACTTTTCCGTTTTCATTTTTATAATCTCTTTTATGGATAACAGTTACCAGATTGGCACCAAAGACACTTATTGGCTCCAATGCTTTAACCAACTGTCCCGGAGAATCTAAAAGTTCTAGAACCAAGTTTATTCTCATATAAACCCCTCTTAATTTGTCCAATCTGCTCTTTTTACAATAAGATTTCCATCTTTGTCAATATTGGCATTTCTTAGTATTTTTTCAGGATTTTTTTCTCTGGATTCGTCTTCACGGGTTAAATTCAAGTTATCAGTAATATACCAGGTTTCATCTGAATCCGGAATGTCTTCTAAAATCTTTGAGAATTTTTCTATAATATCTTCTGCATCTTTTTCGATTGTCATAATTAAACTCCTAATTAATAATATAATTATTTTGTTTTTCAATATTAATAAAGTTAAAGAATTTTTTCCCAAAAAAAGGCGCATACCCCTATTTCAAATTCTTTAAATTTTGAGGGAATGTGCTTGCTGTTTTTTAGCAATTTTATTGATTACCATTGTTGTCTTTGCAGAACCGCTGTATTTAATACTTGCCGGCACTATTAAAACCTTATGTTTTCCTACAGACAATTCATTTGTTGAATAACCGAATGCACCATTGTAGGTTTCCTTTTTGCCTTTAATTTTCTTACTTTTCAAATGGATAACCTTATATTTTTTCCCGGTATAAATCAGCAAGTTAATTTTAACGCCATTAATGCCCTTGTTGGTTTTCTTATCCTTAACGATATATGAAATCAGGGCACCGTTATTGTCATTGACCCTTTTTTGAACCTTAAAAGTTAATTGCTTTGGCTTTATAACCTTAATAGAAGAGGTTACTGTATTAAATAAATATCCTGGATGTGTCGCGCTAACAATGACCTTATGATTGCCTTTGGACAAACCGGAAGTCTTGAAAGTAGCCACCCCATTGGCATTGGTAGTAACTTTAACGAATTTAGACTTTTTACCGGTAAAAATCTGTAAGGTCAACTGCATATTGGCAATTGGTTTGTTATTTTTAGAATCAATCAAATAAACAGACCATAACGTACCCTTTTTCAAAACAACAGTTAATTTAGAAGCCTTAATAACAGCAACTGCCTTTTTGACATTGATGCCGACAGTTCCAGTAGTAGGAAAATGATTTTCATCAGGGGTTGTCTCAACCTGAAGCGTATAGGTACCAACATCCAAACCGGATATTGTAATTACCTTATTTGCATAAGTAATCCTGGCATTGGGCTGACCCAATACCCTAATGTTTTTCTCCTCAACAGTGCCTCCTTCAACTGTAACAAATATGGAACCTGACCCTCCATATTCAAATGCGACACCAGCACTGAAGCTAACAGTAGACTTCAAAATTCCCAAATTTAAAGTGTAGGTTTCTTCAGAATCATTATATAACTTATTTGAAAATGAAACAGTAATTTTGTATGTTCCATTTGCAAAATCCGACAATGGTATGCTGACTACACCATATTCATCACTGCCAAGGGAGTAATGACTGACATGATTAAGTTTATCAGCAATTTTAATATCTAACCACACGCTGGAAACCTTTTCATTGCCCGGATTGCTTAATACATCAAAATCCAATGATTTGTCCAAACCTCCCTTTTCAAAAACCAAATTTCCAGGTTTGACATATAATCCTGTTGAGTTTACAGTGCCGAAAAAGTTTCTAGGGTCATTATTTTCACATGTGCAGTTGAATATTACTCCCTCATATAGATTGTTGCCTCCTTTTGCATTTGCAGTATTTTTAGCAAAAGAACAGTTTATAGCAATGGTTGAATACATTGCCCCACCGTATTCCGCAGCATTGCCATAAAAAGACGAATTGTAGACTTCACAGATATACGTATTCACATTCATTATGGCTCCGCCACAGATTGTTGCGGCATTATTCTCAAAATGACAATTAGAAATTATGCTTTCATTGAAAGAGTATACTGCTCCACCGGACCTTGCAAAACAGTCATAGAACCTGGAATCATTAACTTCAAGTTTTGAATAGGAAATTATGGCCCCTCCGAAATTTCCGATTTCACCAACTCTGGAAACTGAAGTGTTTAAAAATGTACAGTTATTTACATATAAGCTAATGTCTTTTCCTTTCGAATTGTAAACGGCACCTCCAAAGTGATTGGCATGGCAATCAATGAAAGTACAATTTTCTAAGTATAGTTCCCCCTGATTATAAATTGCACCACCATAATCTCGAACAAATATGCTGTTATAATCTTTAATGCCCGGAGGATAGCTAATTTTAAAAATCAAATTGCTTATCTTCACTTCCTTAACCCCAGGAAGAACATTGAATATCCTTCCGGTATTTCCATAGATCGTATGTCCGTTACCGTTTAGGGCAATTTCATGCTTTATATCAATTCCTTCATATGAAAAATCAGAATCTTCTTCATCAAACAGATAATCCTTATCCAAATCAAGGGCATACTTTCTGACAATCTGATATTCCAAATCGGCGAATGTACCATATCCCCCATTTTCACTTAGATGCATATCATTTTCATCAGTTTGTGAAATTGCATCATCTAAAGAATATTGATTTAATATGTCACCAGAATCTTCATATGTGACATTGTCAAGAGTTTCAGAAGCCGTAACCTGAGGCAAAATACAGATTACAAGCATTAACGCCAGTAATATCAGATATCTCTTCTTTAACATGTGAAAACACCATTATTTATAGTTTATGTGAATAAGTTTGTTTCTTTTTAGCTGCCTTTTTAATTATCATTGTTGTCTTTGCAGATCCACTGTATTTGATATTTGCAGGAATAACCAAGACCTTATGTTTTCCAACAGACAGATCATTTGTTGAAAAACCCATAGCTCCATTATATTTGCCGCTTTTTTTGGTTTTAAGAGAGATAACCTTATATTTCTTTCCAGTGTAGATTAAAAGGTTAATCTTAACGCCATTGATTCCCTTATTGGTCTTTTTATCCTTAACAACATATGAAATCAGCGCACCGTCATTGTCATTTACCCTTTTTTGAACCTTAAAGGTCAACTCTTTCGGCTTTATGACTTTAATGGAAGAAGTAACAGTATTGAAAGAAAATCCCGGATGTGACCCGCTAACAATTACCTTATGATTGCCTTTGGACAAACCGGAAGTCTTGAAAGAAGCCACCCCATTGGCATTGGTGGTGACCTTAACGATTTTATATTTTTTGCCCGTGTAAACCTTTAAAGTCAACTGCATATTGGCAATAACCTTGTTAGTTTTAGAATCAACCAGATAAACAGACCATAAAGTACCTTTTTTCAATGCAACTGTCAATTTGGAAGCCTTAATAACAGCAACCGCCTTTTTAACATTGATTGGCACTGTTCCTACAGTAGCGAAATGATTTTCATCAGGAGTTGTCTCAACCTGTAATGTATATGTGCCGACATCCAGACCGGATATTGTGATTAGCTTATTTACTAAAGTAATTTTAGCCTTAGGCTGGCCCAATACCCTAATATTTTTCTCTTCAACAATACCACCGTCAACTATGACAAATATGGAACCTGATCCTCCGTATTCAAAAGCGACACCTGCACTGAAACTAACAGTAGAATTCAGAATGCCCAAATATAAAGTATATTCCTTTTCATCACAATTAAATAATTTATTTGAAAATGAAACCCTAACCTTATATGTGCCGTTTGCAAAATCAGACAACGGTATTCCAACTACACCGTATTCATCACTGCCCAAAGAGTAGTTCCTGGTCTGATTGAATTTATCTGTAATTACAATATTTAATCCTACACCGGACACTTTTTCATTACTAGGATTGCTGAATGTATAAAACTCCAGTGATTTGTCAAAACCTCCCATTTCAAAATTCAGCCTTCCAGGATTAAAATAAAATCCTGTGGAATTTGGAGTACTATAAAAGTCTTCAGGAGCATTCCTATCGCTTGTACAGTTTAATATTGCCCCTCCATTTGCATTATTTCCCTGTTTGGTGACTGCCGAATTATTTACAAAAGAACAGTTTACAGCAATTACTGAAAATAGTGCACCACCATATTGGGCTTTATTATCATGAAATGAAGAATTATAAACCTCACAAATATCTGGAAGCATGTTAAATATGGCGCCACCACTTATGGATGCAAAGTTATTCTCAAAATAACTATTTAAAATAGTGGTGCGATTAAATGAAAGTACTGCTCCGCCAAATCTTCCGTAATTATCATAAAACTTGGAACTGATGATTGCGAGTTTGCCAGCCGACCAAATTGCTCCTCCACCATAATAATTTTTATAAATGGAATTTCTTAAGAAAGTGCAATTGTCTGTGGTTAAAGTATTGTTATTGAAAATTGCACCGCCCTGAGCATTTGAATGACAGTCGGTGAAAGTACAGTTTTCCAAATATAATTCCCCATCATTAAAGATTGCTCCGGCATAGTCAAGTCCCGGAGAATAATATTCATCAGCATTAGGATAATAAACGTTTTTGATGTTTAAGTTATGGATTTTTACATCAGATACTCCAATATTGACATAAAATACCCGGGACATATTCGTATAGATTGTATGGCCCTTACCGTCCAATGTCATTTCATGGCTAATCCCAATACCTGATACATTATATCTTGAATCAGATTCCTCCAGAATATAATCCCTATCCAATTCGATTTCATGATTATTGACAATTAAATCCTCTAACTGCGAATAGGTTCCGTAACCATTTTCCCCTATTAGAATTTCATCGTCCTGTTTTAATGTTTTTGAAGAATCATCCTGCGTGAGATTATTCAGATTTTCAGCCGCTACAACATGAGATATGCTAAAAATAAAAATTATCAGAAATAATATTGCAATATACCTTTTCTTAAACATGATGATTCAGACTCCTTTATAATATATGTGAGTAGGTCTGTTTCTTTTTAGCCGCCTTTTTGATAATCATTGTTGTCTTTGCAGATCCGCTGTATTTGATATTTGCAGGAACGATTATTACCTTATGTTTACCTACGGACAAATCATTGGTTGAAAAACCCATAGCTCCATTATATTTACCGCTTTTTTTAGTTTTGAGACTTATAACCTTATATTTCTTTCCGGTGTAAATCAATAAGTTGATTTTAACACCATTGATTCCCTTATTGGTCTTCTTGTCCTTGACAACATAAGAAATCAAGGCACCATTCTTGTCATTGACTCTTTTTTGAACCTTAAAAGTTAACTGTTTTGGTTTAATGACCTTGATAGAAGAGGTTAGCGTATTGAATGAATATCCAGAATGTGTTCCACTAACAATAATCTTATGAGTTCCTTTAGACAAACTGGAAGTCTTATAAGTCGCAACACCATTGGCATTGGTGGTAACTTTAACGATCTTATATTTTTTACCTGTAAAAACCTGCAGGGCCAACTGCATATTGGCAATAGGCATGTTGGTTCTGGAATCAACCAAATAAATAGACCACAATGTGCCCTTTTTCAAAGCAACAGTTAACTGTGAAGCCTTAATGACAGCAACCGCCTTTTTAACTGAAATACTTATTGTACCTTCACCTGGAGAATGGTTTTCATCAGGAATTGATATGACCCTTAAAGTGTAACTACCGACATCCAGACCGGAAATTGTCACCAATTTTCCATTCAAATCGATTTTAGCTTCGGGATGGCCAACAACTTTAATATTTTTAAGTTCAAGAGTGCCTCCCACTACATTAACATAAACAGATCCCACACGACCATATTCAAAAACAATACCTGCACTGAAACTGATTTTTGATTGGACTTTACCCAATACTAAGGTATAGTTTATCTGAGTATTGTTATAGAAATCCTCTGCGAAAAATACGGTCAATTTATATGTTCCGTTGGTTAAATTTGATAATGGCATGCTGGCAATTCCGGTTTCATTAGTCCTTACAAGATAATAGTTGTAATCTCCATATTCATCTTCAATTCTTAAATATAAGTCAATTGCAGAAATAACTTCACCATTAGGATTGCTTTTTACAAGAAGTTCCAATTTTGCATCTTCCCTATTATCGAAAATTAAATTTAGCGGTTCACATGAAAATGATTCGGAATTAATCACATCATAGAAATATTCGCTAGTCTGTTTTTCACTAATGGAATCGATATTTACGCCGGAATACATATTATGTCCTTTTTTGGTATCTGCATGATTGTCACTATCGAAATAACATCTTATAGCAGACACATCATAGACGGCACCCCCATATGCCGCCTGATTGCTTTTAAAACTGCAGTTATACACACTGGATGCATTATACCTGTGATTGTAGATTGCGCCACCTCGGGTAGTTGCCCTGTTGTTTACAAAAGTACAGTCATAAATGTAAGATTCACAAGAAGTTGCTATTGCACCACCATCATTTCCGAAATTGTTCTCAAAAGTTGAATTTATAATCATGGCTCGACCATAGGCAGCTATTGCGCCACCTCCTACCAAATCCTCATCATCAAAGTATTCATCAGTATCCAGAACCGAATTGTTAATGAATTTACAGTTATTCAAATACAATGTAGCATAATCTGCATTTAAGATTGCACCTCCCAGTACCAAGGCAAAATTATTTATGAATGTGCAATTTTCCAAATAAATACTGCCCGTATTAATCAATGCTCCACCATAATAAAGTGCATTACCGTCATATGTTTCTAAAAATTCTGGAGAATATATATTTTCAAAATTCAGATTGTAAATATAGACATCCCTAACTATTTCCAATGCAACAAATGTTCTTGCACCATTTGCATAAATCGTATGATTATTACCATTCAAGACAAGTTCATGGCCAATATATATACCGCTCTTTAAAGATTCATCATCCTTTTCAGGGTTAAAAGCATAATCCCTATCCAATTCTATAACATATTGTTCATATACTAAAGTATCCAAATCTGTGAACGTTCCACATTCCTTACTTGAAAGTTCAACTTCTGCAGTTTCATCAATCGTTTCCTCAAAGTCTGTGTCCGTTAAATTATCAAAATCCTCTGCTGCACTGACCTGAGACATCATACAAATCAATACAAACAGAAATCCCAAAATCACCAAATGTTTTTTCATTGACATGTTTAATCTCCGAATTATCTTTAATGTTAATTTGTCATATTATAATTTATGTGAGTATAATGGTTTCTTTTTAGCTGCCTTTTTGATTATCATTGTTGTCTTTGCAGAACCGCTATATCTGATATCTGCAGGAACAACCAAAACCTTATGTTTGCCTACAGACAAGGCATTAGTTGAAAAACCAATAGCCCCATTATATTTGCCGCTTTTTTTAGTCTTGAGAGTTATAATCTTATATTTTTTACCTGTGTAAATCAATAAGTTGATTTTAACACCATTGATTCCCTTATTGGTCTTCTTGTCCTTGACAACATAAGAAATCAAAGCACCATTCTTGTCATTGACTCTTTTTTGAACCTTGAAAGTTAACTGTTTTGGTTTAATGACCTTAATGGAAGAAGTCACCGTATTGAATGAATATCCGGGATGTGTACCGCTGACTATAACTTTATGAGTTCCTTTAGACAAACCGGAAGTCTTGTAAGTCGCAACACCATTGGCATTAGTAGTTACATGAACAATAGAAGACTTGCTGCCAGTGAAAACAGTTAATGTCAACTGCATATTGGCAATAGGCCTATTTGTCTTAGGATCTACCAAATAAACAGACCACAAAGTGCCCTTTTTCAAAGCAACAGTCAACTGAGAAGCCCTAATAACAGCAACGGCCTTTTTAACAGAAAAGTCAATGACTCCCTCACCGGCCAAATGAATATCGTCGGGAGTTGAAACAACCTTCAATGTATACTTGCCCACTTCCAAACCGGATATCAGAATAATATTCTTATCCAAATCAATATTCGCTTCAGGGTGACCTACAACCTGAATGTTTTTACGTTCAACGCTTCCTCCCTCAACATTAACATAAATTGACCCTACACTGCCATATTCAAAAATAACGCTGGAACTAAAACTAACCAATGAATTCTGTTTGCCTATCATCACCTTATAGGACATTTCCGTATCATTGTATCTTTTATCTAAAAAAGACACCTTCATCTTATAAGTTCCATTTGAAAAACTCTTTAGATATAGGCTGGCTATACCTCCTTTAACCGTGTCTATAATACATTCACGAACATTCTGTTCTTCATCTTCAAATACTAATCTTAATGAAACGCCACCAATTCTTTCACCGCCAGGATTGCTTGAAACAATTATGTCAAGCGTTTCATTGTTATAATTAAATAATAATCTTTGCACCCCAAATGAGAATCCTGTTGAATTTGTGGTATTGAAATAGTTTCCTGCATTGTCGTTTTCGCCCGTACAATTTATATTGACACCATTATACATGTAATTTCCATTGGCAGTTGCATAATTGTCATTTCCAAAATAGCAATTTGCAGCAATGCAGTCTTTTAATGAACCTCCATTTTGAGCAGTATTTTGATAAAACGTTGAATTGAAAACATCACAGATATAAAAATTCCTGTTGTGAATTGCTCCCCCATCTGAAGAGGCAGTACTATTTTTAAAGCTGGAATTTGAAATATACGCTTCGCCATTGGTATAAATGGACCCTCCAAAATTAGAGGAAGTATTGTAAAATTCAGAACCTATTACATAAAGCGTATGTAGAGAATATATGGCTCCTCCATAATTTGCAGATGAACAGTTAACAAATGTGCAGTTATTGATGACAAGATTGGCAGTTGTGAAATAATTATTGTAAATCGCCCCTCCATTTTTTGCATACTGATTGGCGAAAGTGCAATTTTCAAGATACATATTTGCACGATTGGATATCGCTCCGCCATAGTCAATACTGCCAGAAGATTCCTTAAGTTTTTCGGGAGTGTAGATGTTTACAAAATTCAGATTGTATATTTCAATGTATCCTCCATCGAGAACCTCAATGGAGCGAACCCCATTCCCATAGATTGTATGGCCATTTCCATTTAAATATACATCACCCAAAATACGAACTCCGGAACTAAGAAATGACTTGTCATCAATCTCCGAACAGTATCTGTAATCCTGATCTAATTCAACAACTCCCATACTTGTACGTATCAAATCTTCCAAGTCTGTAAATGTCCCAACTTCATCATCATTATCTTCTAAGACACCATCATCATCATTTAAGCTAATGCTTTCATCACAATCCTCATTTTGAGTATTGCATGTGACATTGTCCAAATTATCTGTTGCACATGCATGTGAAATAGACAGAATGCCTACCAAAATAAGTAAACACAATATTGCTTTTTTATTCATGGAAATTCACCATTAATATAATACTATTATATCAAAATTAATATTTAAATTCTTTTAAAAATTGAAAAGTTATATTGGCAAAATGATTCCTATTTGTTTAATTGCTCTAAGAATAATTATATCCATTATATTTAATGAAAACATGATATAATATGGCGAATACTTGATAAATAGATGACAAATACTTCATTTATTTTTGAATTTTCTAGAAACCCCTTCCAATTTCATGATTAGATCATTTCTTAATTAATTTTATGGAAACATAGCCTATAAAACATTAAATGAAATGTTTATCAATAATTTTTCAAATTATTAACTCCAGATATAAAGTCAATATACAAAAAAGTATACAAAATATAACACTCTTTAGAAAAAAAGACCAGATTAATTCCTTAAAAAAATACTTATTTTTTAAAAATAAGATAATATTACACTTAATAAAATAATTAAAAAAGTTATATTAAGTTAATAAAAAAATAAACTTAATATTAACGATTAATAAGCCAAATAAACCAAAAATAATGAGATTTTATTTTGCCCGCATACTATACAAAATATTTACTACTTTTAACTCTTACAGTATAATATTAATATAATTTCATATAAAGATTATGAATATTGGTGTTTTTAAAGTGGAAATAATAATATTGGACTACGTGTAAAAAAGGAAGCTATAAAACACATATTAAAGCTAATTATCATCTAAATTGTCAGTTTATCAAATTAGAAAATTTCGGATGAAATCCAACTAGGCTTCCAATTCGACATCATAGATTGTTTTACATTAACAGGTTAATTGCCAACAATATGTAGTAACTTGCTAGGAATAAATAAGAGACAGCAAGCATCATATTTTCAACTACCACAATATCAATTCTCCAAATTGAATTGGAGTGTTTTTAATTGAATTCTCTTTCCACTTCATAAAAACACCATAGATATAAATTATTATATTAGTGTTTTAGAATTAGATATTTTGTCCTTAAACTATTTATAATTTCATATTTTTAAAAATAAATATTGTTTTTGGAGTATAAAATTATTTTAAGAATGAAATATTGCTTAGATATAGTAATAACTAATAAATGAAACTTTTATATACTTTGATTTTCATAATATTATATGACATCTTAGGATGTTTTGGCTGGCACAGTACCAACCAATAGATATGAATGTTGAATGAGGATGTGTCAAAATTTGTTTAACAAATTTGTCCTTATTCAATTTTTAAAAATCTATTTTTTATACCCTTCATTTAATTGTTAACATCAGTACAGATGAATTCATTATTGGAAACATGATTCTGTTGAAATTTCAAGGAGATAGTTGATGATTTTTAATTTTTAATTAATTCGTCTAATGTGATTAACTGTTCTTTTAAGGCTTTAATTTCATTTTCACCTATTTTGGAAATTATTGATTCTTCTATTTCATCATTAATTTGAAGAGCTGCCTTTTGTATTTCTTTACCTTTTTTTGTGATTTTAACAATTTTTTTGCGATTGTCTTTAGGATCAATTTCTTTTGTCAGAAATCCTTTCTTTTCAAGTATCTTCACAGATTTGGTTACACTACTTTTTCCTATGTTTGCTTTTTCTGCAAGATAATCAATAGACACTCCATTATTCAATGCTAAAACTAGGAGCAC
>NZ_JBGVFE010000008.1:0-14294 GCF_045120835.1 Methanobrevibacter sp. | reverse complement strand
CAGAAACATCACACTTGAAAGGCAGGTTGAAGAGGTCAAAAAGGTTAAAAATGCTGAGGATTTGACAGTTCGTGAGGTTGTCACCATTGCTCAGGATTCCACTGTTGCTGAAGCTCAGGCAATAATGCGTGATGAGCTTATCAGTGGGCTTCCGGTTGTTGATGGTGATGAGATTCTTGGAATTATCTCAAAAAGGGATATAAGACCATTTTTAAAATCCGAACCTACAACTGAAATCAAGGACATCATGACTTCCGATGTTGTCACCGTTGAGGAAGGCGTTTCCGCTGAAGAGGCATTAAACATTGCTTATGATAACAAGGTCGAAAGACTTCCTGTTGTTCGTGACGGCAAACTGGTTGGAATCATTACAGTTAAAGATATTTTAAATCAATCACAATATCCAAATGCGGCAAGGGATAAAAACGGCGACTTTTTGGTTGCTGCAGCTTGCGGTCCATTTGATTTGGATCGTGCAATGGCTCTTGATGAGGCAGGAGCAGACATTATCTCAATCGACTGCGCTCATGCACATAACATGAATGTCGTCAAATTCACCGAAACAATTAAGGACAATATCGATGCTGAACTGTGTGTAGGTAACATTGCAACTGCTCAGGCTGCAGAGGATTTGATTTCAATGGGTGTTGATGCACTTAAAGTCGGTATCGGTCCGGGTTCAATGTGTACTACCCGTATTGTAGCCGGTGTTGGAGTGCCTCAACTAACCGCAATTTCAGACGTTGCAGATGCGGCTGCCGATTCAGGAATTCCTGTAATTGCCGATGGAGGTATCAGATACTCCGGAGATGTTGCAAAGGCTATCGGTGCAGGTGCAGATGCGGTAATGCTTGGTAATTTGCTTGCGGCTTCCCTTGAAGCTCCAGGAGACATTGTCATCATGCACGGAAAACAATACAAAAAATACCGTGGAATGGGATCAATGGGCGCAATGACCAGCGAGTTTGACGGTGGAGCAGACAGATACTTCCAGGGACAAAAAAGTAAAATGAACCATACCAAATATGTTCCTGAAGGTATTGAAGGTGCTGTGCCTTATAAAGGAACCGTCGCTGAAATATTATTCCAGCTGGTGGGCGGTTTGAAGTCATCCATGGGGTACTGTGGTGCTGAAGACATCAAGGCAATGCAGCAAAAAGCAAACTTCGTTAGAATTACAAGCAGTGGTATCAAGGAATCACACCCTCATGACCTGCTGATTACTAACGAAAGCCCTAATTATCCAACTCTTGACTAGTTGGATATCATTTTAAATTTTTTTGATGGGAATTCAGAAATTGGCAAAATGATTTATAGGAAATTTTTTCTCATCAAAAAACGTATTTTTTTCTTAAAATACCAGTTTTAAGCAAACATTTAAATATTAGTTAATCAAATATTATCATATTAGATAATTTTATGATTATATTATATAATCAATTTATTTTAAATTTTAATTATTATGGAGAAGATATAATGGCAAGAACTAAAAAAGTGGGTATTACAGGTAGGTTCGGTGCAAGATACGGAAGAAAAGCTAAAAGAACTGTTAAAATCATTGAAGAAAACATGAAAAAGAATCATGTTTGTCCTAAATGTGATAGACCATACGTAAAAAGACAAGCTGCAGGAATTTGGAAATGCACAAAATGTGGTGCAGTATTCACTGGTGGAGCATACGTTCCGGAAACCCCAATGGCAAAATCCGCAGCACGCAGTATCAGAGACATTAAAGTGGAGGAATAGGCCTTGTATAGATGTCCACGTTGTGGAGCAGAAGTAGATCACAAAAGCTACATGGAAAATAAATGTCCTAAATGCAGATATAGGATTCTATTTAAAAATGTTCCAGAAACCACAAGGATTATAAAAGCAAGATAATATCTTGGCTTTTACCAAATTTTTTACTATTTTTGATTTAAATGTTGATTTCAACTTCCAGAAAACCTTCTCAAAAAACCAGAAAGTTTTGTAAGTTTTTAGCTCGCTCAACAGGTTCAACTTCTGTTAACCGAGGAAAAATGAACATGCGCGAGCTGTTGCTGAAGGCACTGGAAGTAGATGAGTATAATCTTGCGGTTGTAAATGAAATCAAGGGAAATCCCAGCAGAATTTCATTTTTCTCAAACAAGGGAGAACTGTTGCTCACGATTCTTATAGGAGTGACTCTTGACAATGAGAAAACCAACATTGCTCCTTCACAATTGAAAATAGTGTCTGAAGTTAAGCGCCTTGATGTTTTAAGCGAAATTTTAGATTTGGATTTGGTAGACAAAGCTGAAGACAATTATATTCTGATTTCCAAAAGCGATGATTCACCGGCTAGAATTCATTTTGTAAACAAGTTTGGAGAAAAGCTGAATTTCCAGATTAATGTTAAAAAGATTTTAGAGGTCACAAATGATTGATGAAAGTCCTCTAGAGAGAGTTAAAAGTAATATAGCTGTTGAATTTGAAGATGACACTCAGGCCAAAATTATTTACGATTCAATAATTTTGGAATTCGAAACTGCTCCGGATTTCAGATCATCAATGACCATTGAACTTGATGGGTCTAGAATTCTGATAGACATTGATGCGGAGGATTCCACCTCCTTTAGGGCTTCTGTAAACTCTGCAATCAAGTGGATCAAACTGGCATTAGAAATAAATAACTTGACAAATTAATACTTATATAATTAATAAGGTGATAATATGGAGATTCCTGAAAATATTCAAGAACAATTAAATCAGTTTCAACAATTACAACAACAGGCTCAAGCTGTAACCATGCAGATTCAAAATGTTGAAGTGCAAGTTCAAGAAACTGAAAAAGCATTAGAAGAACTCAAAAAAACCGATGAAAATACTGAAGTGTTTAAACAAGCAGGTACTTTACTTATTAAAGTAGACTACAATGATGCTTTAGCTGAAATGGAAGATAAATTGGAAACTCTCGAGTTAAGAAAACAGACCATGGCTCGTCAAGAAGAAAGGGTCATGAAAAAACTTGAAGAAATGCAATCCACTATCCAGGCAGCTATGCAAGGTATGGGCCAATAGGCTTAAACCTTGACTTTTTCTTTTTTTGGATTTTTATGTCAAAGCTTAAGGTATTAACTCAGGATGATTTGGCCAAAATTTCTGATGATTTCGGTGAAATTTTAGAAAGTGAAATTTCAAAATCCCTTCCGTCTAAGGAAATCGAAGATTTGGACTTGGACATTGTTTTAAGCTATGAAAACAATCAGCTGGATGTCGATGTAGATGTTGGAGTTCTTTTTGATGAGCTATCAGAAATCACCCAGGAACAAATCGCTCAGGCAATAGATGAAGCTTATGTGAGATTTGATTCATATATCGATGAGAATTTCAGGGTTTAATTATTTTTTTTTAAAATTTGAGTATTACTATTATTATATTTTATATTAATTAATGTAATACTTTTTTACAAAAAAGTATTTATACTATGATGTATAACTTTAATATAGAGTTTGGAGTAATGTCAATAGCTTAGCAATATTAGGACAAACACGTAATACTATCTTTCAAATTCCCTCTTTCAATTACTTCAAACTTCATTCATTCTTACTTTTTTCAACTGAACTTTATCAATCTAATTTTATTATTTTTTGATGATTTTAGGTGTTTCAAAATTTAGTGTTTTACATTATTTAATTTTTATATGGCCTTTGTTGATTTTTTATCTAAATATATTAACTTATGTTTATTTTTTTTGATTTATTTTAAAAATTATTTATTCAACTTTACTTTAATTTTTCTAAAATATAGTAACATTTATATACTATGTGGATTAACTTAATTAATAGAGGTTCATAACACCATGTTAAACTACCTCTTAAATTGATCATTATTTTTATACTCGAGAGGGGCTGAAAAACAGTTCAGTTTCTCTCTCCTCCTTAAGTTTTTAATACTAGTTTTTCCTAATTTTATAATATGATTAAGAAAATTCCAGTTATAGATTTAAAACAACACCAGGCTGTCAGCGGTAAATCCGGAATGAGAGACACCTATCAGCCGTTAAATACTGTTTTTGCCTCATCAGCCAATCCGGTTGAAATTGCCCAGGGATTAAGACTCAATGGCGCTGATGAGATGTACATTGCAGATTTGGATTTAATCGAATCAAAGGGACACAACATAAACGACGTCAAGATGGCGAACACAATAATCCCTGTAATGTTTGATGGTGGAGTTAAAAACTGCGAATCCTTTGAATTTTTCCTTGATTATGCATATAAGATAATCATTCCAACAGAAACCCTTGAAAGCATCGAGGAGATGGAAAAGATATTTGAAAAATATCCAAAAGAGAGGATTGTCGTAAGCGTCGATACGAAAAACAGTCAGCTGCTTTCAAAGAACTTTGACATGAGTTTGAAAGATTTCAAAGAAATTTTAATTGATTTGAATCCAAATGAGATAATCCTTTTGGATATAAGTGGTGTCGGTACCGAAAAGGGCTATAACAAGGAACTGCTTGAGGAATTTTCAGATCTTAAGGATAAGCTGATAATTGCAGGCGGGCTGAATAAGGATTCTTTAGGTGAATTGGAATCGTTGGGTATAAAAAAAGTATTGATAGGAACTAGTCTGCATTCCGGAGAGGTTAAGCTCCTAGGCTAAAATATAACTCTTTTTGGATTAATCTAATATGATGTTGAGTTGAATCATTTGTCTGAATCGATTGTGCTTCATTAATGAATATTCTTCGATTTAAATATGATTTGAATATTGTTTATTTTTTTACCATTATTGTGATATTTGTATAGCATAATAGGGAAATTTGAACCGCTCCATCCTAAAAAGAGGGTGGGAGGTCCTGAATTTTTTTCCACTTAATAAGGTTAATTAAGTATTTTTCAGGATATCTCCGATAAAATTGATATTTGATTATTGTCGAAATATTTAATATAAAAATTAAACATAAATCTTTTCAATTAATAATTTTTTCGATGGGAGGAAAAGATTTTGCGATATAAAAAGATAATAATACTATCAATCATTCTCACATCTTTGCTTGTCGTTTCAGCTGTAAGTGCGGCAGATAATGCAACTGATGATGTTTGTGATGTAGATGAATACGAATTCGATAATAATCAGACTTTAAAAGTGAATGAAATAGAGGAGGACGTTTTGTCTGCTTCATCTCCTGAAGATTCATTCAATGCCTTGAATAATCTCATCAATGGCAATAATAATAAAGAGATAAAATTAACAAAAGATTATAATTTTTATAATGATAAGTGGGATAAACAATTTGCAACAGGTATACCCATTAGCCGTAGCGTTGTTATAGATGGGGATTGGCATATCCTTGATGCCAATTATGCTGCAAGAATGTTTGAGATAAAACATAATAATATTACTTTAAAAAATATTATATTTATACATGGAAAATCCACTGATGGGAGTATTGGGGGTGCAATCACTTTCCGTGATTCTTATTATGAAAATTGGTTCAATGTAACTAACTGTATGTTTATAAGTAATCAGAATACTGCCCTTGCTGGAGGATATGCAATAAATAGTACATTTATCCGCAATACTGGAGGATTAGGAGGAGCAACTTATATGACCACATATATTGAAAATTGTACTTTTAAGTATAATTATGCATCGACCCATGGAGGTGCAATAAATTGGGGGCGTATTGTTAAAAACTCTGTTTTTATAGGCAACACTATAGGTTATGGTGAAGGTGGTGCTGTATGGGGAACTTCTGATGTGGAAAATTGTATGTTCATGGATAATTATGGAGGCGGTGCTCTTTCTTGTGGTAATGCTCGAAATTGTGTTTTTATTAACAACAGAGGATGGTCAGATGGTGGAGCCATATCTGGGAATGAAAAATACTCTGCTGTAAATTGTACTTTCATAGGCAATAGTGCACTGAATGGTGGAGCAATTTCTTATATTAATGCAATAAACTGTACATTTAAGGATAATACAGCAACGGAATATGGTGGTGCAATTTATAAGGCAAATGCCACTAACTGCTTCTTTATAAATAATAAAGCAGCTATTGAAGGTAATGATGAATATAATTCAACACTCATAAAAACTTCTACAAAATTAATAGTGCCTGCAGTAAATACTATTTATAATGATGAGAGACATCTGATTATCACTTTGAAAGACCAATATGACAATCCTTTAATAGGTTATGAAGTTTCTGTTAATTTCAATGGAAAAGCAAGTAATTTCAGTACTGGTTCAAACGGTCAAGTTAAAATATCCACAAAAACTTTAGCTCCAGGCACATATGATGCAAGAATTTCATTTAATGGAAATATCAACTATGATAAATCAACATTGAATTCGAAAGTTGTTGTTAAAAAAGCCACTCCAAAATTAACTGCTAATAAAAAGACTTTCAAAGTTAAAGTTAAAACAAAAAAATATTCCGTTACTTTGAAAACCAATCAAAACAAAGCTTTGGCTAAGGCTCAAGTTACTATTAAAGTCAATGGCAAAACTTACAAAGCAACTACCAATGCTAAAGGCAAAGCCACATTCAAAATAACAAAATTGACTAAAAAGGGATCTTTCAAAGCTACAGTTGCTTACAAAGGAAACAAATACTACACATCACTAACCAAGAACGTTAAAATCACAATTAAGTAATTGCTTCGGCAGTTACTTAGTTTTTTTCTTTTTCCCACAAAAACCCCTCCACATCATATTGCACAGTTTATATTTTTCAATGTTATTTCTGTCTCAATCATGCATTTTTCTCATGGTGAAGTATTGTTGGAAGGAAATTCGAATGATTGTAGAATTAGGAATTGTTCATATGTATTTATAACAATGTACAGGCGGATAATAATGATTTTTTTTATAAAAGTCATCAAAAATTAATGGAATATTCATGTAAAATGCATAAAACGCTTACAGTTCCATTGATGTTCTACACTAGAACACTTAAAACAAGATATGGGAATGCGCAAGCTATAATAAATAATGCAATGCCCAAACCTAACTTGGGATTGTTTTCTTCCAAAGATCCGGAAATAACCAGCACGATTGCAAAAAATCCGATTATGACCGGAAGGATATGTGAAAATATTGTAGTTCCAATAATTGCCATTTTAAATCACTACTATAATTTTACATCGTTTAGTTATATAAAATTAACTTAAATTTCACTTTAAATTTTATAATTGAATGCTTTAATAACATTTTTATATCCCTCTTTTTAAATATTAAAGTGATGAGAATAGACACGCACAATCACCACAAGAAAGCAGGCGAAAATCTGGCATTCGTATTCTTCATGAACCTTGCTTTTAACATTATTGTCATCGTCGGAGGCCTTGCCACCAACAGTATGGCAATTCTTGCCGATTGCATCCATGACATGTCTGATACCATTTCAATAGCTATTGCATGGATTTTGGAACGCGTTTCCCAAAAGGATTCATCCGACAATTATTCCTACGGTTATCAAAGGTTTTCGATACTGGGGGCCGTGATAATATCCATTTTTGTGATTGTCATGGCACTTGTCATTCTCAGGCAGGCAATTCCAAGAATCTTTGCTCCGGAAGGTGTGGATGCCGGGGGGATGCTTGTTGTAGCGCTAATAGGGTTGATTTTCAAATCCATCTCCGTCTACCGTCTTCACGACGGTGAAACATTCAATGAAAAGGCAGTATTTTTGCACCAGTTGGGCGATGTCTTTGAATGGATTGCGATTCTGGTATTGAGCCTGATTTTGATGCTTTGGGATGGAGCGCCATATCTTGATCCCTTTGTTTCTATCGGAATTGCATTGTGGCTCATATTCAATTTGGGAAGAAATCTGATTAGGGCAATTAGGGTATTGCTTCAAAAGACTCCCGACAACTTTGATGTTGGTGAATTTAAACAGAATATTCTTGAAATCGATGGTGTCAACGCAATCGATGATTTTCATATATGGTCGCTTGACGGAATAGACTCAGTGATGACATTGAAGGTCGACGTTAATTTCGAGAAAAATGCCGAAGAGATTAAAAAAGAGATTTATAGTATTTCGAACAGATATCATGTTGTGGACATTACCATAGAATTTGATTGAGGTTATTTCATGACACTTGTAGTTATAGGGCCGGTTACAAAGGATTTGGTTGTCATCGGCGATGAGAAATCCCAGAGGATTGGCGGGGCAACATACTTCCAGTCATTCGTTTTTGAAAAGTTTTATAATGATTATCTTGCCATCGTCAACTGTTCTGATGAGGATTTGATAAATCATTTTCCGGATAATGGTAAGATAAAGGCAATATTAAAGGATGACACCCACTTTTTTGAAAATACTTATCCCGATAAGAACAATTTGGATATCAGACATCAGCTAAGCAACTTCGCTTCCATTCCGATTTTAAAAGGAGATCTGGAAAATTTGCTTCCGGAAAAGATAGACGGATTTGTCATAAATCCCCTCAACCGCTATGACTTTCCCATTGAAACGATTGATTTTTTGAAGACTTTCAATGTTCCCATATTCATGTCAATACAGGGTTTTCTGAGAGTTCCAAAGGATAAAGTAAATGAAAGGTATACCATAAAATTATCCAACTTCGAGGAGTTGTCATATATTTTATCTGGGGCAAGTGCAATATTTCTGGATGAGGCGGAAAAAAACATGATTGGGGATGACTTTGATGTGGATGAGATGGTCATAACCAATGGAAGTCACGGGTCCAGAATTGTGTGTGATGAGGAAATCAAAATCGGGGCGGTAAAGTGTGATGATGTTGTGGATACTACCGGTTGCGGAGACACTTACATGGCGGCATATATATCACAACGATTATTGTTGAAATCTCCTGAAAATGCCGGAAACTTTGCATCAGAGATTGCATCTCAAAAAATAAAAAACTTTGGACCTTATAATTTTAACAGATAATTTAAATTTTTAAGATTGTTGTTCTATTTTTAAATGAGCATTATTTCTTATTTTTAATACTTTTCATTGGAATTTACAATATTTAGAAAACTTTATTAATTAATATAATTATAATTATATATGCATTTTTGAATTTTTTTTACACTATAAAGGGTCATCATGTTAAACAAATCTGAAAATATAATCGAAAAGGAATTTAAGAATTTACGTAAGGAGCTATTAGACTTAACTCTAAGAAATCAACTTCTTAACTTTAAATCAAGGGCTAAGACTATCACTATAGTAAATCAGTCTCCCGTAAATCTTTATCAGACATTGGTGCTGCAGGAACATAAGATGTATTTTGTGGCCAATAAAAAGGATAAGAAGGAAGACAAATCATCAGTCTGGGATCACATTCCATTTGACTTTTCCAAGTTTTCAGAAGGAGACAAGAAGTTAGCTACCGATCTGACCCCAAAAGAACTTCAAAAAAGATTATATTACATCAACAACCAGGCCAAGACCATGCTTCAGGAGCAGGGTTATAACATCCTGTATTTGGCTGTCGGATTTTTGGAGTGGAAGGACAAATCCAAACCGAGACAGAAGAATAAGGCACCTTTGGTTTTGATTCCCGTTTCAATGGAAAGGAAAAAGGTAGGGGAATCATTTAACCTTGAATGGACCGGAGAGGATATTCAAACCAACATTTCACTTAAGGCAAAGCTTCTTGAAGGTGGCATTGAACTTCCCGATTTTGAATTCAAGAAATACGGTGAGGTAATCGACCATTATCTTGCAAGCGTCAAACGTGCTGTGTCCCGTATGGATGGATGGACAGTCAATGATAATGTTGCTTTGGGATTCTTCAGTTTTACCAAGTTCGTAATGTATAATGATTTAAATCCGGAAGCATGGGAGGATAATGTTGATTTAACTAAAAATGAATTGATTCAGGCTATTTTCAACCCTGCAAAAAATGACCAGGAGTCATTCAGGGAAGAGGATATAGATTCAAGGCTGGAATATCAGAACATGTATCAGGTCCTTGATGCCGATTCATCCCAGATTGCGGCCATCCAGGACGTTAAGGCCGGCAGGAATCTGGTTGTGGAAGGTCCTCCTGGAACCGGTAAATCACAGACTATTGTTAACTTGATAGCAGAACTTTTGGCGGAAGGCAAATCCGTATTGTTCGTATCAGAAAAGATGGCGGCATTGGATGTTGTAAAGGACAGATTGACCGGTGTGGGTCTGGGCAAGTTTGTTCTTGAACTGCATTCCCATAAGACCAGACGTAAGAAATTCCTTAAGGACCTGCAAAAGGCAACAAATGTGCGTGCTCAGGATCCCCTAAACATTGACCAGACAATTCGAAAACTGGAAACCCTGCGCCGTCAGTTGGATGACTATTCCCAAATAATCCATAAGCCTGCTTTTGCAGTTAACTTATCTCCATTCCAATTGTACGGAATGAAAGAATCCGCAGACGATCATTTTGCTCGCAAAGATGCCCTGATGCCATTGGTCAGGTTTGAAAATCCTGAAAATGTAACCTTGAAGGATTTGGACGATACAAAAATAGCACTTGAGAATCTGGCTGAGTTATATCAAACTATTTCAAAAGAAAATCCGTGGAGCAAATGCGCTCCAAAAAGTTTGCTTCCTGCTGATTTGAGGGAAATTGAAATGCTTATCAACGATACTCTGCTTGCACTGGATAACTTCCTGGTTGAGCGTGGCAGGGTCTATGACATCTATGGAATCAAGCAGCCGGACACGTTAAATGAATTCCAGAATTCACTGTCTGCATTTGAAATTATCAAATCCCAGAATGCCGAGCTGATTGACGCAAGCATAATCAGGTCAGGGGCATGGAACAATAACAATGACGATGCATTCATACTGATTCAGGAACTTGAAAAATACCAGAGGTATGCCCGTGCACTTAACAAATTCAATCAGAGCATTTTCCAGGCAGACATTGACCGGTTGATTTATGAACTGCAGCAGCTGTCCACCAAGAAATTCAGATTCTTCAACAACAAGCAACACATTGAACTCGTTGAAAGGTATTATGCAACACCTGTTCCGAACAGCATTGATGAAATAATAAGGGACCTTAAACAGGCAAAAGGTGTTATTGCCATTAGAAAAACCCTTGAGGCAAATAACGAACTGGGCAGAAAATATTTCGGTGGATACTGGCATCTGAATGCAAATCCAAATGATTTGAAAGCTATTGCCCGTTGGATGCATGAATTTACAGCACTTGTTCGTGAAGGAACATTTTCACAGAATACAATTGATTTGATGAGCAAGGACCTCTTTGATTTCCGGCCGGAAAGGGACCTTGCAGAATATATCGACTCAGGTGAAAAATTTGTAAATGTACTCTCAAGACTTAAGGATAAGCTGAATCCGAGAAGCAAACTGATCTTTAAAAGAGAAACAGGCGATGTGCCATTTGAAGCATGGAGAGAACAGCTGTATAATTGGAGAGGACAGCTATCAAGCCTTCACTTATGGTCACAATATCTAAGCACTAAAAATGCACTTAAAACTTCAAATGCAAAAATGTTCGTCGATTCAATTGAGAAAAGAAACATCAAAAAAGATGACATTGAAGCATTGGTAGAAGGAAACTTTGCAGATTCATTATTAAATATATTATTTGTTGAAAATCAGGAACTGGCAACATTTGTGGGAGAACTGCATGAAAACCGTATTCGTGAATTCAAGGATCTCGACAGGCAAATCCTTACACTGAACCGCAAAAGAATTTACCATAAGCTGAACAGCAACATTCCTAAAATATTTGGAGGAACTGAAAATCCTCAGGCAAAAATCCTGGCAGGGGAGTTTACAAGAAAAAGCGGACATATGCCAGTAAGAAAGCTTCTTGAAAAAGCTGGTGGGATGATTAAGCAGATCAAGCCTTGCTTTATGATGAGCCCATTGTCCATTGCTCAATATCTTGATCCTACTAATGAGGAGCTGCAGTTTGATGTGGTTATCTTTGACGAAGCAAGTCAGGTCAAACCTGAAGATGCATTAGGTGCATTTATGAGAGGAAAAACCGCCGTTGTTATGGGGGACACCCAACAGCTGCCTCCGACATCATTTTTCGACCAGATGTCAGATGCTGACAGCGATGAGGAAGAGGCGACCTCTCTTGATATGGAAAGTATCCTTCACTTATGTAAATTGTCATTCCCGGTTAAAATGCTCAAATGGCACTACCGTTCACGCCATGAATCACTGATTACGGTTTCAAACAGGGAATTCTATGATGATGATCTTTTGGTTTATCCTTCACCGTCACATTCAGATCCGGAATTGGGTTTGAAATTCCATTATAATCCAAATACTCAATACCTTAGGGGAGCATCCTCTAAAAATCCTCTGGAAGCGAAAGATGTTGTGGAAGAGATTTTCAACCACTTTGAAAAGTACGGAGATACAAAAAGTTTGGGGGTTGGAACATTTTCCGTTGCTCAGAAGAACGCTATCCTGGAGGAACTGGAAGTAAAGCGTAAGGAACATCCGGAATATGAACCGTTATTTTCAGAAAATAAGGAGGAACGTTTCTTTGTCAAGAACCTTGAAACAATTCAGGGGGATGAAAGGGATGTAATCCTAATCAGTGTGGGCTATGGTTATGATCAGGATGGAAAGATGTCACTCAACTTCGGTCCGCTAAACCAGGATGGTGGTGAGAGAAGATTAAACGTATTGATTACACGTGCAAGGGAAAAATGTGTGGTATTTTCAAACTTTAAAGCTTATGACATGAATTTAACAGCAAATCCTCCATATGGTGTAAAGTCCCTTAAGGAATTTCTGGAATATGCCGAGAACTTAACATTGGGCACTTCAGGTCCTGGAGATTATTCCAAAGAACCGTTTGAGGATGCAATTGCAAGTTATCTTGAAGAGAACGGATATAAGGTTGACAGACAAATAGGCTGTGCAGGATTCAGGGTGGATTTGGCTATTGTTGATGATGAAAATCCAGGCAAATACATTTTGGGCATTACCACCGATGGAAAAATGTATGCTTCAAGTAAGGTGGCCCGTGACAGGGACAGGCTCCGTGAACAGGTTTTGACAGGACTTGGATGGAAGCTTTACCACTTGTGGGCTACTGACTGGTATAGAAACAGAGATTTGGGTCGAAAAAAACTCTTGGATTTTGTTGAAAAGTCCATTCGTGAAACCCGTGAAGAGGAAAAACGCAAATCTGAAGAGGAAAAAAGGTTAGCTGAAAAAAGAAGACTGGAAGCTGAAAAGAAAGCTGAGGAATTGCGCATTGCACGGGAAAAAGAAGAGGCTGAAAGAAAAGCCAGAGAGGAAGCTGAAGATGGGGGAGGCCATGCTGAAGATATTGGCCCTGAAGACTTTGTTGAAGTTGAAAAGGCCGATGATGATGTTCTGGAAAAACCAATTGACGTAAGCAAGATGGACCCGTCAGAATTATTTGATGATGATGAAAAATCTCCGGTTGAAGATACTAGACAGGATTCGGAGTTTGTTCGTGTAGAGACTCCTGAAAGTGAAAATCCTGAATTGGGTGATGTTGAAGTTCCTGAAAGTGAAGTTCAAAGGATTGATGAGGAAATTTTGGAAGTTGAGCAAACACCAGAAACATCAGATGTAGAGGCTCCTGAAAGCGAAGTTCAGACTGTTGATGAGGAGATTTCAGATGCTGAAAGTGAAGATGCTCCATCTAAATCACAAGAGGAACCTGACGATGCTGATAGTGAGGTTTGGGAATCCACTCAGGATGATTCCGCAAATGATGATGCTGAAGTATGGGAATCAGATGAGGGAGTGTCTCCTGAAGACAATGCTGAAGTCTGGGAAAACGATAAGGATTACTCAGATGATGAGGAACATCAATCTGTTAAAGACAGAATCAAATCATTTTTACATCCGAAGGATTCCAGTTTAGATGAAGAGGACAAAAAAGATTCATTATTCGGTTCTCTCAGATTCACCAAAGACCTAGGTGAAAATTCAGATTTGGAAGATGAATTAGAAAATGATGAAACCATAGTTGATTTGGGCTCTGACGATGATTACATTTATGTCGACCATAGCAATGATGAAGTAGATGAGGAATCTGCAAGTGAAGAGGTTCCTGAAGTTAAATTTGATAATAAAATTGATGATATTTCTGATGATATTCAAGAGGATTCCGCTTTTGATAGGGATGTGGATGAAAAACCAGAAGAAAAGGTTGATTTTGAAAAGCAAAACACCAAAAAAGAACCTGTCATTGAACCTAAGTTCGATAATGATGATATAAAGGATAATGAGGTTGTTGAGCCTGAAGTTGATTTGGAATCTGGTGATGTCCTGGATGATGAGGTTGTTGAGCCTGAAGTTGATTTGGAATCTGGTGATGTCCTGG
>NZ_JBGVFE010000007.1:0-10636 GCF_045120835.1 Methanobrevibacter sp. | reverse complement strand
GGGAAACAGCCTGTGAATTCCTGCAACACCAATATCATATGATGTGATTGCCTCACAGCCACCTTCCTCTACAATGACCCTCGCTTCTTCGGCAATATTGATGTCTGAGGTTCCTGCAGTTATAATTCCGATTTTTGCAATGGGATCCCTTTGGATTTTCTCCTTTCTGATAATTAAAATTTGAGCCCTCCGGTTATATTCGAAAATATAGGAGTTTTCACCAAGATCCCCAACTATTTTTTCATATCGTTCAGGGGATAATTTTGTGACTATCAAATCGTCATCGCTTTTTTTAAGATAATTCCGAATTATTGTAAATAAATCCTCATAATCCTTGCTGGAAGAAAATATCGCTTCCGGAAACCCTGTCCTTTCAGTTCTTTTAACATCAAACTTGGCAATATCGTCAAACTCAAGAATATTGTTTGCCTTCAAAAGCTTTTCCGCTTCGGCAATATCAATCTCGCCACTTAGCAATCTTTCAAGAATATCTTTCATAATATAATATATAGGATAAAATTATATAAAATTTAACTTACAATATAATAATTTAATGAAGGCATTGAAGATTTTAACCGAAGGCATTGTCCAGGGAGTAGGATTCAGACCATATGTATATAGGCTAGCTAGCGATTTAAACCTAAAAGGCCATGTAAGAAACCTCGGAAATGTAGTTGAAATCATTGTTGAAGGTGAAAAAACAGAAGATTTCACAAAAAGACTTCCGAATGAATTGCCGCCAATCGCCAAAATAGATTCAATGCAAATATCCGAAATCGACACTGAAAATTATGAGGACTTTAGAATTATCGAAAGCAAAGACAGCTATTCGGGAGTGAGCGTAATTCCACCGGATATTGCAATATGCGACAAATGCCTGGAAGAAATTAGAAACCCTGAAGACAGACGCTACAAGTACCCGTTCAATGCATGCACAGATTGCGGACCAAGATTCACCGTTATTGAAAGCGTACCATATGACCGTGAGAGAACATCAATGGAGGACTTCCCCTTATGCGACGACTGCCTAATCGAATACAGACAGCCTCTGGACAGACGCTATCACGGAGAGGCAATATGCTGCAGTGACTGCGGACCCCAAATGGAAATATATCATGGGCAAGACAAGTTGGATGTTGAAAATCCTATCAGAAAAGGCGCCGAAATCCTAAAGGATGGTGAAATCCTAGCAATAAAGGGAATTGGCGGAACACATTTGGTTGTTGATGCATATAATGATGATGCAATTAAGGAACTTAGAAAACGGCTGAACCGTCCGAATCAGGCATTTGCAGTAATGTGTAAGGATTTGAAAAGCCTGAAGAATTATGCGCAGTTAAGCGAAAAGGAAATAAAAACGATAACATCAAATAAAAGACCAATCGTAATCTTAAAGAAAAATGAAGGTTATGAATTTCCTGAAAGCCTATCTCCCGGCCTTCACAACATCGGCGTGATGCTTCCCTACTCTCCTATGCACTACCTGCTTTTTGATGAAAGCGACATTGACACTTATGTGATGACCTCGGCAAATATTCCCGGCGAACCGATGATGATAGAAAATGCAGAAATCATCAATGGAGTAAATGACTATTCTTTAGTCCATAATCGCCGAATATTGAACAGATGCGACGATTCGGTTATAAGATTTAGAAATGATGAGCTGTCATTCATCAGACGCTCACGAGGATACACACCAGAACCATATACAATCAATTATGATGCTAATGATTTGGATGTGCTGGCATTAGGTCCAGAACTTGACGTGACCTTTTCAATTGCCCGAGGGGATAAAGTATACCCTTCACAGCATATCGGAAATACCAACAAGCCAAAAACATTAATGTTTTTAAGAAAGGCCATTGAAAACATGGAAAGGATTACAAAAATCAGCGAATTTGATGTGATTGCCTGCGATATGCATCCACATTTCTTTACTACCCGATTAGCTCATGAGCTGGCGGAAAAATATGATGCAGAGGTTCTGCCTGTCCAGCACCATCATGCACATTCAGTGGCACTTGCAAATGACCATGGAATAGATGATATGATAGTCATTGCAGCCGACGGAGTGGGCTACGGCAGTGACGGAACAAGCTGGGGAGGAGAAATTCTCTACACTGACATTAACAGTTTTGAAAGATTAGGACACCTGGAGCCCCAATTAATGCCTGGAGGAGATGTCGCAACCAGATATCCTGCAAGAATGCTTGCAAGTATCCTGAAGGATGATGATTTGATTAGGCACTACGCCGATTACTTCAAGTATGGGGAAATGGAAATCAAAAACATTAAAAAGCAGATTGAAGCCGGAATAAATGTTGGAACAACAACCAGTACAGGAAGAGTTCTTGATTCAATGGCAACAGCATTGGAAATCTGTCATGAGCGAACATATGAGGGAGAATGTTCCATGAAGCTTGAATCCGCCGCATATTACTCGACCAAGAATTTGGAAATTCCTGTAATGATAGAAAATAATCAGCTGAATACAACTGAAATATTGCGCGAAGTTGTAAGATTATATCAAAAAGGCGAAAAAAAGGCAGATGTTGCTTCAGCAGGACAGATTGCAGTTGCAAGAGGTTTAAGTGAGCTTGCAATTAAATCAGCAGATAAAAAGAAACTAAATGATATCGGAGCTACCGGAGGAGTATTCTACAACGAAGCCATTACAGACACTGTCAAAAATCATGTTGAAAAAAACGGATATAATTTCATACAGCACCTAAACACCTGCGCCGGTGACGGATCTGTTTCACTGGGCCAAAGTATCGTTGCCAAAAAAAATTAAAAAAAATGTTTGAAGTAAATTCAAACAATAACTATCTTCTTTTCATGGTCCTTTCAAGGATATATTCCGCTCTCTCCAAGAGATTGCCATATAATCTAATCTGATTTTTCAGCTCATCAATAGCTTCGAGCTGTCCGTCATCGATTCTCTTTTCTATGTCCAGGAGTTTGGACCATTCGTCTCCTGATGGAAGTTGCAGTGTATTGAGCATGTCATCTGTAAACTGCACGTCGAAGTTGTTACGGTTAATGGTAATGTGGATGTTAACTTCATTCTGCAAATCATAGTATTTACGAGGACGACCTCTTAAAATCTTTTTGTAGGAAGAATTGAGAATTCCTATATCTTCCATTGCACGCAAGTGTGCAATAATTGCTTTTTGACCAATGTCCAGTTCATTGGAGATTTCACTGACAAACATAGGTTCTTCCCTTAAAAGATTTATGATATCTCTTCTAGTCTTACAACCCATTACATCAAGGATATCTTCCACATCAATGTCGTCTGACTGGTCATTGTAGTTTCTGCGTATTTCTATATGGCCAGTAGGCTGTGTGACATCTCTGCGATGTTTTTGATTTTTCTCAATGTCGTTTGCATTAGTCATGATTATACCTTATGTATCGAAACCTTTATATAACTTTTTGTTACTATAATAATGTAAGAGAAAGATAACTTTTGGTTACTTTAATATTTGGTTTCGAAAAACTCGGAGTAATAACTCTTAAATGATGAACCATTTTCCTATATGTCCATAAATTCCCAAAAACCAATATTAAAAACCTAAAAGTGTGAATTCTCGGTTAAGAGTTATTACAAAGGTTTTTCCAAAAACCTAAAAAAGGTGTAACTATGACTGATGAAAATAAAAGCGAAGCTGAAGTAGAAACTCAAGATTTCGAAGAAAAAATTGAAGAGCTTGAAAAAGAGCTGTCTCAAAAAAATGAAGAAATCGAAAAACTTCAAGAAGATCTTGAGAAATCAGAAAGTGAAACCCAAGAATATATCTCACTGTCACAAAGGCTTCAGGCGGATTTTGAAAATTTCAAGAAAATAACCGATAAGAGAAACAAGGACCTCATAAAATTCGCAAATGAAAATGTGATAAAGGAATTTCTAGACTGCTATGAAGACTTCGGAAGAGCTTTAGAAACTGAAAACGATGAAGATTTAAGAAATGGCATTGAATTAATATACAACAAATTTACCGACGTGCTCACAAAAGAGGGCGTAACAGAAATCCCCGCAAAGGGCGAAAAGTTCGACTTGAACAAACATGAAGCGTTGATGGTTCAGGAATCCGATGAAGTTGAAAACGGATACATTATAGAAGAGCTAATGAAAGGCTACATGTACAAGGATAAAGTTCTGAAATATTCAAAAGTTATAGTTTGCAAAAAATAACGTTTATTAAATAATCTATAAAATAAAATAAGGTGATAATTATGTCTGATACTAAAAAAGAAAAAATTATTGGAATTGACCTCGGTACAAGTAACTCAGCAGCATCTGTGCTTGTAGGAGGTAAACCTACCACAATCCCTTCAGCTGAAGGGGCAAGCCAATACGGTAAATCATTCCCAAGTTATGTTGCATTTACCGATGACGGTCAAATGTTAGTCGGTGAACCGGCAAGAAGACAAGCAGTAACCAATCCTGAAAATACAATCAGTGCAATCAAAAGAAGCATGGGTACTGATCATAAAGTTACTGTAAACGGAAAACAATACTCTCCACAGGAAATTTCCGCATTCATCCTTCAGAAAATCAAAAAGGATGCAGAAACCTTCCTCGGAGAACCTGTTGAAAAAGCCGTAATTACCGTACCTGCATACTTTGACGACAACCAAAGGACTGCAACAAAAGACGCAGGAACCATTGCCGGACTTGATGTGGTAAGACTTGTAAACGAACCTACCGCAGCAAGCCTCGCATACGGTCTTGACAAATCAGAAGATGATGACATGAACATCATGGTATACGACTTAGGTGGAGGTACCTTGGACGTAACCATCATGGAGTTCGGTGGAGGAGTGTTTGAAGTAAGATCCACCAGCGGAGACACCCAGCTCGGGGGTACCGATATGGATAACGTTTTAATCAAATACCTTGCCGATGAGTTTAAAGCTCAAGAAGGAATTGACCTAATGGACAATGACCAAGCGGTACAAAGATTAAGGGAAGCCGCTGAAAAGGCTAAAATCGAATTGTCCACCACCACAACGACCGAAGTAAACTTGCCGTTCATTGCAATGGGCGCTGACGGAACTCCTAAAAACTTAATCATTTCACTTACAAGAGCAAAATTAGAAGAGCTCGTTGATTCAATTGTCGAAAAATCAGGTAAACCAATGCAACAGGCATTAGATGATGCAAAAATGAGCAAATCAGAAATTGATAAAATCATCTTAGTCGGTGGACCTACCAGAATGCCGATCGTACAAAAATTCGTTGAAAAATTCATAGGAAAACCTGTTGAACGTGGAATTGACCCTATGGAATGTGTATCCATGGGTGCCGCAATTCAAGGAGGAGTATTGGCAGGAGAAATTAAGGACATTGTTCTTTTAGACGTAACTCCATTATCCTTAGGTATCGAAACCCTAGGTGGAGTATCAACAACCTTGATTGAAAGAAACACTACCATTCCTACCAAGAAAAGCCAAGTGTTCTCCACAGCTGCCGACAACCAGCCTTCAGTAGACATTAATGTTTTACAAGGTGAAAGAAAAATGGCGGCCGACAACACATCCTTAGGCCGTTTCCAACTTGTAGGTATCCCACCTGCACCTAGAGGAGTCCCACAAATTGAAGTTACATTTGATATTGACGCAAACGGTATTATCAACGTAACCGCTAAAGACAAAGGAACAGGCAAGGAACAGGCAATTACAATTACATCTTCCACAAAACTGTCCGATGAAGAAATCGAACAGAAAATCAAAGAAGCGGAAATGAATGCTGAAGCGGACAAGAAAAGACAGGAAGAAATTGAAATCAGAAACAATGCAGACTCATTAATTTACACTTCAGAAAAAACCTTAGATGAACTCAAAGATAAAGTATCTGAAGATGAAAAAACTAAAGTCGAAGGACTTGTAGCTGAATTAAGAGAACTCATAGCTGGCGATGACATTGATGCCATCAAAGCGAAGTCTGATGAATTATCCAATGTAGTTCAAGAGATTGGAGCTAAAATCTACCAACAAGCTCAAGCAGAAGCACAAGCTCAGCAGCAAGCAGGAGCTGATCCTAATGCTGGAGCTCAAGACAACGGCGATGATGACACAATTGATGCAGACTATGAAGTAAAAGACGATTAGATTAAATAATGCAGTTTTATTAGTTGTTAGGTTATATCAAAAATCAGAATCAATAGGAATAAACTAACGATGGATAAAACTAATTATTTTTTCTATCTAATTTTTTTTAATTTATTTTTTAAGGTGAACAAATGGCAGACAAGCGCGACTATTATGAGGTTCTCGGTGTGGACAAATCTGCAGACGAGAAAACAATTAAAAAAGCTTATCGTAAATTGGCCAGAAAATACCATCCAGATGTTTGTGACGAGGAAGGAGCTGAAGAAAAATTTAAAGAGGTAAGTGAAGCTTATGCTGTCTTGTCCGATGATGAAAAACGTCAAAGATATGATCAGTTCGGTCATGCAGGAATGGACGGATATACCGCTGAAGACTTCTATCAAAACGTGAACTTTGATGACATTTTCCAAGGCTTCGATATCGGAAACATATTTGACATGTTCTTCGGTGGAAGCAGTTCCCGCTCAAGGGGCAGAAGTGCAGGTCCTCAGAGAGGTTCAGACATCTACACTGAAGTTCCGATTACACTTGAAGAGGCATTCAACGGCTGTGAAAAGGAAATAAAAATCACAAGAAGCGAACTGTGCCCAACATGTAACGGCTCAAAATCAAAGCCTGGAAGCAATCCTGCAACATGCAGCACATGTGGAGGAACCGGTCAAATCAAAGAGGTAAGCAACACATTTTTAGGTCAGATGGTTAACGTAAGACCATGTAGGGAATGTGGAGGAACCGGTAAAATCATTACCGATCCATGTGACGACTGCCACGGAAAAGGAAGTAAAAGAAAAACAAAAACAATCAAAATCGAAATTCCGGAAGGTGTCGATGAAGGCAACCACTTAAGGGTTTCCGGCGAAGGAAACTGCGGCGAATCTCCCGGTCTTGAAGGAGATCTGATTGTTACCGTGCATATCAAAAGACATAAGGTATTCCAACGCGAAGGAGACCACATTTACCTGGACCAGCAAATCAGCTTTCCGCAGGCAGCGCTTGGTGATGTGTTAAGCATTCCAACAATTGATGGAAAAGAGGTTGAATTTAAGATAACTCCAGGAACACAAAGCGACACAGTATTCAAACTAAGAGGCCAAGGGATGAATTCCGTAAGACATTCAGGTAGAGGAAACATGTATGTAAATGTCAAGGTTGTCGTTCCTAAAAAACTAAATTCAAAACAAAAGGACATACTCAGAGAGTTCGCTGAAGTCAGCGGTGATGAAATAAAGCACGTTGAAAGAGGACTCTTCGACAGAGTTAAAGATGCTATGAAATAAATTGGCCATGTGCTGATTTATTTTTTTCTTTCTATTTTTTAGTCTAATTTTTCTATTAGAATACTTGCAATACTGATCAATTAAATGAAGAGTATTAACAATAACTATGATAATTTTACATTAAGTATTGGATATGCTCAATCAATAATTTAAAAATAGGTTTTTTAAATTGGGCAATCTATATGAAAAAATAAAAAAAGTAATAGAGATTAAAAATCTCTATTTGACTGTAATTTTAACAGACTTGGATGCAGCATTATAGTAATTATTGCCTTCGTATTTAACTTTGGCTTTGTATTTACCTTTTTTGCTTAATTTCTTAATTTTAAAGACTGCTTTACCTTTTGAATTGGTTTTTGCATCGTAATATTGGCCTTTAATTTTTAAAGAAATCTTTGCTTTATTAATGCCTTTATTTTTGCTGTCTTTTAAAGTTACAGTATATTTTTTAGTTTTCTTTTTGGCTTTGAATGACTTCTTCTTAGCGGTTAACTTAGATGCTTCTTTGGTGAATTTCACTTTAGTGGTTGCACTGGAAGCGAGATAGTTTTTATCACCATCGAAACTCATGGTTAAGGTTTGAGTTCCTTCTTTTGAAGTATCAAGCAAGTACTTAATTGCACCATTCTTATCAGTAACATAAACTCCTTTTTTACCATTAAATACGATATTTACATATCTGTTAGCTAAAAGATTGCCTTTTGAATCTTTTAAAGTTAAAGTAATGAAAGAAGTTTGACTTTTAACAGCGGTTAAAAGTACAGTTGTGGAAGCAGGCACTACGATTTGGGTTGATCTTAAATCAACTTTAATATGGCCAGTAGCGGTTGCTTGAGCATAATCATCATTACCATTAAATGTGAAAGTAATATTATGGTCACCAGCATCTAAATCAGAAGTGAATCTTGCAAGACCATTTGCATCAGTAGTAGCATTCAAATTGACGAATCCGTAAGCTGCAACAATAGTAATGCCAGAAATTGGTTTACCATTTTCATCCAATGCATAGACAGAATAAACACTGCCGTCTTTGTAGACATAATGTGCATCTAAAGCAAATAAGATAGTTTTATATCCTGGAGAAACATTTTTTATAATAGCTCCAGCACCAGGATTAGCAATTGCATTCCTACCTTCATTTTTTCTGCCAGTGATGTAATTATCATCTACAGTTGAATTAGTGTTTCCTAAATCGATTGCATACTCACCAGCAATGGATTCGATATAATTATCAGATATGTTTGCAACACCTTTTGAAACGGTTATTGCAGTGTTATCCTCAGAAGAAGTTCCTAATGATCTGATAATATTGTCAGAAATGGTATTATTTAAAGAACCTGCTTTAATGGCACAAGTGTATCCTCCTTCAGCGATAATGGTATTGTTTATAATGTTTTCAATACCGCCATTAAGGTCTAATCCAACAACATTTCTTGCATAACCGTAGATTTCGTTTCCAATATAATCTACATTGAAATTGGTTACGTCACCATACATATTTGAATAAATAGGATATGAGAACTCTTTACCAACAGCAACAATAGTGTTGTTTTCTACAATACCGCTTGCATCGGCATCAGGATTGATACCGTTAGCATAATTGTTATCGGATAGAACTAAAATTCTATTATCGCAGATTGTAAAGTTATCTGAGGTTATGATAATGCCATATACATAACTGTGACCATTAGCAGTAATGTTGTTTTCAGAAATAACCGCATTACTTGAAGTTATGAAATCTACAGTATAAATTGTATCAAAAGCTCCATAGACCTCATTATACTCAACATCTACAACATTTTTATAAAATGTAACATCATCAGAGTCTACAACTACAATTCCTTCACTGACTGAGAAGCTTACCCAATTTCCAGAACCTGCAGGAATTTCCTTCCAAGGAACTTCACATGAAACTAACTCTAAATCAAATTCATTATCAACAATTATAGCTGAAGTAGCATTATAAAGATAAACCGCATTATTTATTCCATTACCTGCAGTAGCACCAGTATAAGTTATATAGTTCTGATAAACAAGCAATCCAGGAACATCTTCTGCATAAATGGCATAAGCATCCTTATCCACATTTGCAACAACTTCAATAAAGTTATCTCCAATATCAGCAGAATTAACGTCTGCAACGTAAATGCCTTTACCAGAAGTGGAAATAATATTGCCGATTACGGTTGCATCACCCTCAATGAGTTTAATACCAACAGTTTCCACACCGAAATTTGCTTCCCAAACATACATGTCACCAATTTCATCGGAAGCTAATTTGATAGAATTGTCCTCGATGTTAATGGTTTTTCCTTTAAAAGCGATTCCAGTAGTGTAGTTACCCTCAAGTAAGATAGTATTATCGACAATATCGCTTTCAACATCACCTAAAGAGAAACCAAATACATTATATGAGTAACCATAAATTTCATTTTTGTAATATTCAACACTAACATTCTGACCATTCATGCCTGAGTAAATAGCATAAACGGAGTTATCTGCCTCAACTTCAATATAATTAGATTCTACAACACCACTGGCCGGACCTTCAATATCAATACCATTAGCATAATAATTAGAAAAACTACTAATATCATTTGACCTGATTATGAAATCCTCACCAGACATGTAAATTCCATAAATATAACTGAAACCATATGAATTAATATCATTATTTGTTATGAGGGCATCATCAGAATTCTTGAAAGAAACTGAATAGATTGTATCGTAAGATCCTGAAATATTATTATAATACACAGCTACATAATTATTATCAAATACGACACCGTTTGAATTTTCAACTACAATTCCTTCACTGACCGGGAAACTTACCCAATTATAAGAACCTGCAGGAATTTCCTTCCAAGGAACTTCACATGAAACTAACTCTAACTCAAATTCATTGTCATAGATTTTAGCTGAAGTAGCATTATAAAGATAAACCGCATTGTTTATACCTATACCTTTGGTAGCGCCCCTATATCTTATATCATTATCATGAATTTCCAAGTTAGGAACATTTTCAGCAAAGATAGCATAAGCATCTTTATCCTCATGAGCCAAAACAGCAATTTCGTTTTCATCTATATCAACAAGACCTACATTGCTTCCAATATAAATGGCCTTACCGTAAGATCCGATTCTATTTTCAGTTAAAGTTGCATTACCTTTAATGATTTTAACACCAACAGATTCCACACCGAAATCTGCTTCCCAAACATACATGTCACCAATTTCACTAG
>NZ_JBGVFE010000006.1:0-12399 GCF_045120835.1 Methanobrevibacter sp. | reverse complement strand
TGACAATCTCGATGATGAGGATGGGGAATTCTATGAACTCCACTTAAGTGACTTGGGAATTACAGAAACCGATGAATATGACATACTTGTTGAATTCACTAAAAATGGTGAACTATTAGTTTATAACAATAGGGCTCTTGCTGTTGGAATGGTTAATATCCGATCTCATGAAGAGGATGATGAGGGAGGATTAGCAACCTTCGACAGTATCGACATGCTTGTATTTAACATAAAAGTCAATGAGAATGTAACTGGCTTTGCAAGACTTTCTGTTAATGGCAATCTGGTAGGAGATAGAATCAGTTTTGCTGATCTTCGCTATAGCACTCATGCTCCTGATGACGGTCGCCAAATTGTATTGAATGACTTGAATATAGGTGAATCAGGTCAATATCAGGTAAGAATTGAAGTATATGATGAAAACGATGAGATATTGGCCGACAAGGATATTGAATTGCTTGTTGAAGTTGGCGAAGATTCCGTAAGCTTTGAAGATGGAGGATACGGATGTGAAGCCTTTGACGTAATCAGGTTCTCTATAGGCACTCCACTTTCAGCTGGACAATGCTACAACATTTACTTCAACGGCAAAAAGGCAGGTAACTTCACCGCTAACGGTATAGTGATTTTCGATGAATATCTGGATGAAATATTTGATGTCAAATTAATGAAAGGCGGAGATTATGATGTAAACGTGACATTCTTCGACGGCGAAAATGAAATTCCTTTCGATACCGGTTCATTTTCAATTGAGCAATTGGAATTATCCCGCGATAAGGATGTTTATCTTTTCGGAATTGATGACACCTTAGTGTCATTTAAACTTGATTATCCTGTTGAAGGCGCTAGACTGGATGCATATTACCTCTATAACTGGGGTCCTCAAGGCATGGATGGGGACATGCTGTTCAATCCGTTCATCGATGATGGAATATTGGAACTCGTTAAAGATGGAGTGCTTACATTCGAAGCGGCATGGTCTATGGCTGGAAGCTATAATTTTGAAGTGGGCACCAATTACATATATGTCACATACAGATATGATAATGATGGCGATGATTATCTATATCAATTTGGAGGCATAATTGCCATTGAGGTAGTTGAACCGGTTGACCCTGAGCTGACTATCACCGTCACTAACGTTTCCCAGGGCACTGATGCGGTAATTACAATCACAACCAATGAAACCTTCACAGGTAACGTTACAGTTTATATCGGAAATGGCGTTTATGAAGTGGCTGTTGTAAACGGTAAAGGTACACGTAATCTTTCCACTGTTTTGGATGTTGTTCCTGGAACCTATGATGCTGAAGCTAAGTTCAAGGCTACAGGTTTATTCGAAAGCAGCAGTAAAACCGCTAAATTTACAGTAACCTCCAAACCTTCTGAAATGGACCCTAACTTGACCATCAGTGTTGCCGACATTACAGAAGGCGCAAGCGCAGTTGTCAAAATCACTACCCAAACCACATTCTCAGGCACAGTCACTGTTCAAATTGCAAACAGAAACTACACAGTGCCTGTTTCAAATGGTGCAGGCAGCATCTCAGTTCCTGGTTTGGCTGTAGGTTCATACACCGCAACCGCATTCTTCGCTGCAACAGACAAGTTTGATGCAAGCATAAAAGCAACCACTTTCAAGGTAAACAAAAAGCCTGATGTAATTAAATTAGCTCTCAAGAAGGTTAAAGTTAAAAAATCAGCTAAAAAAGTGATTTTGAAAGCTACTTTAAAAATCAATGGCAAAGCAGTCAAAGGTTTAGTAGTCACATTCAAATTCAACAAGAAAACCCTTAAGGCAAAGACCAACAAGAAAGGTGTTGCAAAAGCAAAAGTAAACAAGAAAGTGCTTAAAAAACTTAAAGTAGGCAAAAAGGTTAAAGTCAAAGCAATATACGGCAATGCTGTTGCTAAGAAAACTGCAAAAGTTAAAAAATAAGGATTTAATTCCTTATTTTTATTATTTTTTTTCAACAAGTCTATTGAATTCATCACCGTTTAAACAAAACCATTTATATTATTCAACTTCCATATATAATATTAACTAATACTATGGGGACGATATTTTGAAAATCAACAAAATTTTATTGGTAAGTATAATTTTGCTGACGATTTTTGCAATCGGTGCTGTTAGTGCTTCGGATGACGTTAACGGTACTGATGATGCGATTTTGGCCGACAACACTGACGTTCAGGACCTTCAGGCAGATGCGGATGAAGACGATGGGCAGTACACTGAAGTTGTTATCACCATACCTGAAGATGACTTTGAAATCGGAGAGGACAATACAATCGACATCGGATATCCTCTCAAAGACAAAGGAGGAATCCTGACTGTGAAAATCAATGGAAAGGATGCAGGCTTGAAGTATGATAAGGAGGACTTTAATATTTATGTTTATATTGATGGAACCGGTGCAAAAGGTCTCGTCTTGCCGGTAGTTGGCGATGATCAGGATGAAGATGAATATTCCATTTCACTGGACAAGCTGTCTCCAGGCACTTACAATGTTGAGGTAAATTATAAGGTAGGTTCTATAACACACTCCAAGTCAGCTACAATAAAGCTGAATCCGGAAGGATATATCAGTGAGGATGTTATAGTTGATGTTGAGGACACATACATCTACGGCAATTCCGCAAACCAGATTGCAATTACTGCACCTGATGATAAGATCGGTTCTTTGGTCATCAAAATCAACGGCGTTAAATACACTCCCTCCAAAAAGTCAAACGGTCAATACTACATCAACATTTCCAGTTTTGACCTTGGCGAATATGAAGTGGTCATTTCCTATGATGGTGAAGATTCAGAAGAAACCTTTGAGGTTGTAAACAATATCGATTATCCCGAAACAGTTGTCTGCGGCGAGTCCTATTATGTGGCACTGACATTGTATGAGACTGCCGAAGGAAATCTTACAGTAAAAGTCGATAATAATTTAATAGGTAATGAAAAGTTGGTAAACGGTAAGGCCAGAATTTTACTTCCTGACTTGAGCATAGGTTATCACGCCATTGAAGCAACCTACACCGGTGATGACTTTGACATTGAAGATGTAGAAGATTTAATTGAGGTAATACCTAAAATCATTGTTCCAACCGTCATGACTGCAGGCGAAAACAAGTATCTGACAATATACACTGGCAGTTCCCGAGGAACCCTAACTATTGAAACAGACTTTGATGAAGATGGTCCTTATGCGGTTGTCAATATAAGGGACAGCACCACTAGCGTTTCCCTTGCCAATCTCGATGACGGGGAAATCACAATGAACGTTATCTTTGAGGACAATGAAAAAAACAGATGGCTTGATGAGGATTACCATATCCAGGTAAATTCCGTTCCGGTAAGAATAGTCGGAACCCGTAACATTCAGATGGTCTATGATAGCGCTACAGTATACAAATTTACTGTTTACGGCACCAATTCAAGGCCTGCCGATACGGAGGACTTTATCGAAATCTATATTGGCAATGAAGATTATGATATTGATATAGGTGCAAACGGCGTTACAAGTTTCAAGATACCAAATTCAGTTGCTCCTGGAACCTATAAGATAAAAATCATTTATGAGGACAAGGTCTTTGAGAATACATTGACCATCAAGCACCTGTTAAAGCTCAAAAAGGTAAATGTCAAAAGAAATGCCAAAAAGATTGTTCTGAAAGCTTCCCTTAAAAAAGGTATGAACAAGAAAAAGATTATTTTCAAGTTTAAAAAGGATAAGTTCGTCGCTTATACCAAGCCAAATGGTGTTGCAAAGGTAGTTCTCGGTACCAAAACCCTGGATAAAATTAGAAAAGACAAGAAAGTGACTTATCAGGCAACTTACCTCAAGGACACTGTCACAAAGACTGTTAAAATTCAAGGTTAAGAATTAATTTTCTTAATTTTTTCTTTTTTTCTTTTTCACCAATATCATTTTTAACCATGCCCTATATATTATATACCATGAGGTTCAAGTGGATTATATCTTTGTTTTTGTTTGCTTTTTTAATCATGGCAACGGTCAGTGCACATGACAATCCCGACAACATCACCTCTCCAATTGAGGAAGAGATTGAAGGCAGTGATTTAAAAGACATTCATGTCACCTTTGACCAACAGATGTGGGAAGAGAATCTAACGGACATTGAAGTGGAATTGCCTGAAGATGCGGTCGGCAACTTTTCGCTCAAAATCAATGATGAGGTAATCTACAATGAGCAGATTACAGACAAATCATTCAAGGTTCCAATAAGGCTTCCTGCGGAAAAGTCCGTTTATGTCATCAACATCTATCCGCCATATGACATGAAGACCTATAAGGTAAGCGCATTTTACAATGCCATTGACCTGAACATTACACAGCCGCTGAAGGTAATGAAATATCCGCCGAACTGCAGTTTCCTGTGGGGATTTCCCGAAGAGATTCTTCAGCACTACAATGCCCACAGTTTCATAATGTTTCCAAGGTCAGCCGACGGATACTGTGAAATCTATGTCGATGACAGGTTCATAAACAGGACAAAGGTTACCGCTCCATTTTTCTCCCTTGAAGGCTACAATCTTCAAAATCTCAATTTGGGGGACCATACCTTAAGGATGGTCTATCTGGGAGACAATTATTACATGCCCGGTGAAAAGACATTCAATTTCAAAGTTACGAATGCAGTAATAGACATTCCAAAAACCCTGAACCTTACCCATGACGACTGCGTAAGCGTCAGGGTACTTGACAGTGCCAAAGGAAAGGTCTATGTTTATATCGACTCAAAACTGGTCTACACCGAACAGATAAAAAATGGGGATTTCGTATTGTCCCTGATTGATTATCTCAAATGTGACTCATCTGAAGTGACAGTCAAATTTGAAGGGGACTTTACACGCAGCAAAACCCAAAAGGTCAATATTGTCTATGATTTTGACGTATGGGGTGAACATTTCATATACGGAGAGGACAACCGCCTGGAAATCGACATGCCGGATAACCTCAACACCGATCTGCTGACAGTTCTCATTGACGGGGTCAGATATCCCTTCACCCATCCCGAATACATCATGAACAATCTTGTGGAAGTGGACATATCCAAACTGTCTGCCGGAAATCATACGGTCTTCATTTCATTTTCCGGGGATGAAAGACTTGCTGCAAAAAGCAAAACTGTCAACATAACAGTCAGCTATCTGATTCAGACCCCATTTGAAGTGGTGTTCGGTAAGGATTCAATCGTTTATCTTAACCTTCCGGATGATGCGAAAGGCAATCTGGCAGTCTATCTGAACGGCAAGCTCTTCACAACCGCAAAACTTCTAAACGGCCATGCCCAGGTCAATCTCAACAGTCTTGTTCCTGATTACTACAATCTCACTGCAGAATATACCGGAAGCGACTATGAGGTGAATCCTCTTTTTGATGTCATTGCGGCGGAGCCTGGGATAAGCATCACATACAGGCTTACAAAAGGCGAGGATGAATACATAACCGTAAGTGTTCCGAAAGGCTGCGGAGGATATGTAATCATCAACAAAAAAAGAATAACAATAAATGACGGAATCGCAAGGTATTCCCTCAAGAAATTGAAGCTTGGCGAACATGACATCTATATCGACTATTACGGTGCCAACGGATATAATTCAACCGAATACTATTGTGTTGTTACGGTCTTCAAGCCTAAGCTTAGGCTGGTTTCATACAGGCTGTATTCCGACAGCATTCATGTCAAGGTGAAGGTATTGAACATCAAGAAGCGCCCAATGGCAGGAGTTAAAATATCCTTCAAATTCAACGGCAAGAAATACTCAGTCAAAACCAACAGAAAAGGCGTTGCAGTCCTGAAGAAACCTCTAAAGATTAAGGTTAAAAAGCACAGGCTGAAGGTTGCATTCAGGGGAGCGAAACTCACAAAAACCCTGAAGGCAAGACATGCAATTAAATTGAACAGTGCAACTGTATCCAAATCTGCCAATAGGCTGAATCTGCAGGCAACTCTTAAAAATCATGTCAAAGGCAAGAAGGTTACCTTCAAATTTGCAGGAAAAACTTTTAAGGCAGTCACAGACAGGAAGGGTGTTGCAAAAATCACCGTTGGGGGCAATGTTTTAAACGGCCTCAATGTTGGCGGCAAGGTGTCTTATCAGGCAAGCTATAATGGAGATACTGTTAAGAAATCTGCAGTTGTTGTTCAATAATTTCAAATATTTTTTCACTTTTTTTAAATATTTTTTAAAATTTTTATTTTTAATTATTTTTGGTTTATTTTTTAAACAATATTTCCTAAAATATTATAAACTTGCATCTATATTCAACTTTTTTTTAAAAAATAATAATGCATAAATAACATTACATTCAAAACTATTAGTATATTCGAAAGAATTGACGTGATTATTATGAAGATTAAATATTTGATGATAGTTGGTTTAATATTGGCTATCTTAACAATAGGTGCTGTCAGCGCATCGGAAATATCTGATGACCTGGCAGTTGATGATGATAGAGACATTCAACAGGCTCCATTGGATGAAGATGATGAATTGGGTGATTCTGTCGATGTTGGCGACTTTTACGTCAGATATGAAGAAAGCATTGCTGTTAATTCAAATGATGATGTAATAAGCGTCTCTAACAGTGAAGAACCTGTTAAGGGCAATCTGACAGTCAATGTTGGAAATAGCGCCAAGCCGGTATATAATGCTGAATTTGACGAGTTTGATTATTTGTACTTATATGATTTGGGCATAGAGGAAGTGGGCAGTTATAAAATTCTTGTTAATTTCGTACCGACTTCCGGAAATGCGGTCAAGCTCCTTGATTATACCTTGAACGTCACTGGAGAAGAGGGATATGAAGGATTAGATGTTGAAATTAATGACATTTATATTCCGTTGCCATTATATGATTATAATGACGCATTTGTTGAAATTGAGAATTATGATGGCGTGGAAGGGAATATTCTTGTATATATTGATAATGAACTGTACTATAATAAAACTTTAAGTACATATGAAGTTCAAATCCAATTGTCCGACCTAAACAAGAGACCTAGCTTAACTAAGCATTTTGTTGAAGTCAAGTTTGATGATGGAGACAAGACAACATTAGTTAAATCAAGAACCGTTTCTGCGAGATACTCAATAGATATAGATTATTATGGAGATTTAGGTATTGGAATTCCTTTCGACTTGGAAATTTATGTCCCTAAGGATGCAACAGGGGATTTATATGTAATTTTCAATGGTAAAGAGATGAAAGTTTCATATAAGGATGGTGTTGGAAACTGCACTCTTGCGACCGATTCTTTAGAGTTAAACAAAACCTATAGGATATCTGCAGAATTGCGCAATGATGCGTACTATCCAAAAAAAGAGTTTTTTGAGGAGTTAACTGCATATCCAAGTATTGTGACTCCTTATTATTATATGGCTTTAGGTGAAACTCAATGGGTTTCAATTAATCTGCCAAGCAGTTATTCCGGAACATTAAAACTCTATAAGGCTAAACTTATTGGAGATCCTGAAGATCAGAACTATGTAAAAGACGGTAGTGCAATTGCCAGTGTTAATCTTGTCGATGGTAAGGCAGAAATTCCTATTTCCGGATTAAGTAAAGGTGAACATGATTTCATTTATGAATATGAAAACGGAAAGTATGTCTATTCAGACGATTTCTATGTGCTTGTTAAAGACAACACCGATGGAATTTCAGCAACTGTGTCTCCAACAGACATTGAAGTTGGAAACAGTGTTGCGGTTCAGATTACTGGTCCTAAAAATTTGACCAGGTCATTTGAGGTCTATGTGGACGGCAGGTATAACGGCAGGGTAAAGCTGTCAAATGCCAATACGATGTCTGTTGTATTGACAACTCCGGGCAAACATTATATTAAGGTACTGTATGATTATGAGGATTGGGAGGATTATCATTGGGATAAAGATGTATTCTACTCAAATACATTTGTTGTAACTGTTAATGCCAAACCGTCAGCTCCTGTGAGCCCTCCAGCTCCAAAGACTCAGGTAACTAAATTGACTCTTAAAAAGGTAAAAGTTAAAAATTCCGCTAAGAAATTAACTTTATCTGCAACTTTGAAAATCAATGGAAAACCTGCCAAAGGTAAGGTATTAACATTCAAATTTAACAAAAAAACTTTAAAAGCAAAAACCAATAAAAAAGGTGTTGCAAAAGTTAAAATCAAAGGAAAACTACTCCAAAAACTTAAAGTCGGCAAAAAAGTTACCTATCAGGTAAAATACGGCAAAACAGTTAAAAAATTAACTGCAAAAGTTCAAAAATAAGGATTCTTTTCCTTATTTTTTTTTAAATTTTTGATGATATTATGAAAGTCAAACATTTAATATTAATCAGCATATTTCTTGTGGTTTTAACAGTCGGTGCTGTCAGCGCATCCGATGACAACCAGACAAGTGTTGAGATTGTTGGGGATGCGGATATCAGTGAAGAAGTCATATCTGAGGCCGCAGAGGACATCGTATCCGACAGCAATGAGGAAAGCGTTTTGAAAAACGGCTCAGGTGCCAGCAAAATCACTGCCGCATTTCCAAGGGAAACTGCAAGAGGCAATGACTTGAGATTCAACATATATTCCTATGATGAGCTGGCGATAGGCAACATTTCATTAAAAATAGACAATAAGAATATTGATTTCAAGCTTAAAAACCATTATTCCGACTACTACATATGCGTCATCAGTGGCTTGGATTTGAGTTACGGCCAGCACAAATGGCAGATCAGCTATTCAGACAAGATAGTTTCAAACGGAACTTTGGCGGTTGAAAAGATCACCATGCCGACTTATCTTGAGGACGCTTACGTAAGTGAGGATGATGACAATCCATGGTTTTCCGTTCAGTTCTACAAGAATGCTCTCGGAACCGTATATGTCTACATTGACGGCATTCTCGTATATAAGCATGCATTGACTAAAAACGCCTATACCTGGTTCCCAATCGATGTCAGCTCCTCTTTGACATACGGGGAACATGACCTGAAGATTGTTCTTGACACAGGCTCATCAAAGGTAACACGTTCAGGCAAATGGAGCTACATATACAAAATAAACTACACATTCACCGAAGAGATTTCCGGTAAGGACTATATCGTATCCTTGAACGTTCCTGCCAACGTTTCAGGTAAACTGAATGTTGAAATCAACGGCAAAAAATATTCTGCCGATGCAGTCCAAGGCAAGGCAACCATCAGGGTTTCAAATCTTGCCGGAGGATACTACACCTCCAGAGTCACATTTGTAAGCGACGATGAAAATATCTCTCATACCTCTGAGGTAATGATCAAGCCGGCCTATAAGTTGGCTATGAATACTCTTAAAGTCAAAAAATCCGCAAAGAAATTGACCTTGAAGGCAAAATTGCTCATCAATGAAAAGATTGGCGCAGGAAAAAAGGTTAAATTCAAATTCAACAAGAAAACCTATAAGGTCAAAACAAACAAGAAGGGCATCGCCAAACTTACCATAAAGGGCAAGGCAATCAAAAGGCTCAAGGTCGGAAAGAAAGTCAGCTATCAGGTAAGCTACGGCAATGTTGTAGTCAAAAAAACCGCAAAAGTTAAAAGATAAGGAGTAAAATCCTTATTTTTATTTATTTTTTTTAGGCATCACATATATCTCATTTGCTTCAGGCATTTAATTCTAACCTACATTTAATTTAATTGAATATTCAATTAATCTGATTAATCACAGATTTCCAACTGTTTTTTTAATCATGCCTTGAATCCATTAACTTGAATCTCAAAGCTTATCTATTTTCAAAACAAAATATAATCCAATGGCTGAAAAATACATTAGAAAAAATGCCGCTTCATTCAGCATAGTCAAGGGCTCAAGAAATTACGGCAGGTTCACAAATCTGGATGATGCGGTTGCGATAAGGGATGAACTGATAAGTTGCGGATGGAATTTGGATTTGATTGATAGGATAATTTCCATTGAAGATGAATTTGGGGCAGTGGGAGTAATTGACGAGAGGATTTGCCTTCTTGGAAAGTTCAGGCAGATGCCGTCAGACGATACTGTCGATAAACTCTACAAAAAGCGTTTGAGAAACCCAAACAACTCGAAATATGGTCTTAATATCTTAAGGGTATTCGATACTTTCGTCATCAAAAAGATGATTGCAGGCGACGAGTATATCTTCGGAGTCTATGATCGTCTCGGCGATGCGGAGTTTGTGAGAAACTATCTTCTCGACAACAATTGGAATGTCGACAAATTCCAGCAAATCCAATATGATGAGGATACGGACACATTTAAAGTCGTGGAAGTCATTGACGACAGGGTATATGTTCTTGATTCATTCAAAAGCAAAGGTGAAATTGATCTCGACAGATGCCATGAGGAATTCCTTTCAAAAATCTCAAAGCACAGATATGGCCTTGCAAATCATGAATATCTCAATGAACTGACCGATAGGATTCCTGAACTTGAAGAGATGTTCAACGTAACTGCAAAGGATGATGTCTGGTCATTCGACAATGCCGAAGACCCATTGAATGACATAATATTTAATCTTACGCCATTTCAAAAGAGCGTATATGATGCAGTTGACGATTCGACATTCGATGAGATTAAAAGGTCTCTGATAAGGTTCAAATCCTCCAATTTCGACAAAAAAATTCAAAGGAATCTTGATGAGCTTGAGGATATGAATCTGATTCGAAAGGATGGCGAGGTCTACACAAAATTATAAATAAAATGTTAAATTAATATGTATATGTATCTGTTTTACAGATGCAAAGTTCTTTTTTGGTTTGAACTTTAAAAGGGGAGGTTTTGGTCTTATGCTCCCCTTTAAATGATTATTTTCTATCACTTAATAGTTCTCCAGCCACACCAATACTTTCTTTTGGATAGGCTTGTACTAAAACGGTTATTGCATCAATTGGCAAGTCGTATGCATCAGCAACAACTTCAGATACTTTTTTAACCATTTCTCTTCTTTTCTCAACACTTATTCCGTCGTTTCCAGCAATTGTTATAACAGGCATCTTATCACCATTAAAATATATTAACCTCTCCCAATATATAAATTATTAAAAGGATTTGATAATATGCTCGGTGAAGAAGAACTCGTTAAACTATTTCCGGATTTTGCAGATTTGGTACAGCCTTCAGGAATCGATTTGGAACTGGATAAAATTTACATACAGAAATCTGAGGGGTCTCTGATTGACAATGAGAAAAATCTGCCTGAAATTGAAGAGCTTGAAGGGGAGGTCTATACATTAAAACCGCACACCGCATACCTTGCAAGCATCAAAAGGAAAATCAAAATACCTAAGGGATACACAATGCTTTACCTGCCCCGTTCCACTCTTTTGAGGTCTTTCGTGTCAGTCCAAACGGCAGTTGGAGATCCCGGCTTTTATGGGACACTAATGTTCATGGTCTACAATCACGGCCAATTCGATTACAAAATCAAGTCAGGAGACAGGATTGCACAGGCGGTCGTCTTTCCGGTTAAGGGTTCAGGAGAATATGACGGCTCATATCAGGAAGTGGAAGAGTGAACGTATCTGAGAGAATAGTCGAAATCCTTGAAGAGGAAGGCATTTCGGATGTCTTCGGGATTCCGGGCGAGCAGATAATGCCCCTTTACAGGGCTCTGTCCGATTCAAAAATAAACCATGTTCTCACCCGCCACGAACAGGTTGCTGCTCATGCTGGCGATGGATATGCAAGATCTTCAGGCAAAATCGGTGTCTGCATCGCAACTGCATCTCCGGGAGCGCTGAATACGACAATGGCGCTGGCCACAGCATACAAGGATAACGTGCCTTTATTGGTACTTACAGGAGACAACGAGCTTAAATTCAGGGGTACTGACCATTTCCAGTCAACTCCTCAAGTTGAAATCTTCAAGCACATTACCAGACAATCCTATAATCCCCTAAACGGAACGGAAGCGATATTCATGCTGAAGGCTTCCATCTATGAGTTGAAAAACTTTCCAAAAGGCCCTATACATATAAATCTCTCCAAGGATGTCTTGCTTCAGGAGGACTTTGAAGATATCGATTTGTGCTATCTGTGTGAAGAGGACATGTCAAAGCTCAATGATGCACAGGATTTAATCGATAAATCCCAAAGGCCGCTTTTTATATTGGGTGCAGGGGCAATAGACGAAAGCGAAAGGATATCGCGCATTGTGGAGAAATATCAGATTCCGGTTACCACAACCTACCATGCAAAGGGAGCAGTCTCTGAAGACAATCCTCTTAATCTGGGACTGTCCGGCCTGCGTGCAACCGACCGGGGCAGATATGCATTTGAAAATGCCGACTGCATAATCGCTTTGGGAATCAAGGCAAGCGAAAGGACATTGCCTTACGTTCCTGATAATCTAATCCATGTTAACATAAATAAGGATGTTTTGATTGG
>NZ_JBGVFE010000005.1:0-2084 GCF_045120835.1 Methanobrevibacter sp. | reverse complement strand
GGTTGGATTAAAGCGTCTTCAGAAATACCGTATTTTTGAGCGATTTTTAAAACGGTACCGTCTTTGAACATTTCATCTAATGTTTCCTGTACCTGATTTTTCAAATCGTCATTTCCTTTTTTAAATCCAATACCATATTTTTCAGTAGTGATGTACTCATCTAAGATAGAGAAATCAGCTGAATTGTTTTTGTTTTTGATATCGTATTCTGCAACACCAATATCCATAGCTACAGCATCACATGCACCGGATTCTAAATCCATGAATGCGGTGTTATAGTCAGCTACTTCGGTTAAGGTTGCAAAAGTATCTGCAATAGTTTTGTTATCCCCTTGAAGAGCAGCTAATGCAGATGAGTCTTTTTGTGTTTCTACAGTCTTACCTTGTAAATCAGCAATGGCAGAAATACCAGCGTCTGATTTTACAATGAATACCTGTTTGTTGTCAAAGTATGGGTTAGACCAAAGGTAGTCATTTTCCCTTCCATCAATTGTGAATCCATTCCAAATACAGTCGATAGAACCAGATTCTAATTCAGCATCTTTAGCATCCCAATCAATCGGTTGAGCTTGGAATGTCCAGTTGTTTCTTTCACAAACTTCTTTTGCTAAGTCTAAGTCGAAACCAGTGTAGTTTCCACTGTCATCCTTATATCCGTATGGTGGGAACTCAGCATCAAAACCAACAATAAAAGTACTTTCATCATTGGTGCCTGCGTTAGATGAGTCATTTCCCCCCAAAAAGTCAAATAAACCAGCGCTTGCGGTACCCATAACTAAGAAAGCCACTAATACCAAAGCTAATAAAATACCTATCTTTTTATTCATTTTAAAACACCAAAATAGTTATAACTATAGTAGAATTTTTTCTACTGTTTTATATTTTATTTTTTTTAATATATAATAGTATATTATTTTGTTCGAAAATGAATATTAATTGCCTGTTTTCCTAAACTTGTTAAATGTTTTTTGTATAATATTTTCATTTTGTTTAGGATTTGTTTTTTCAAGATAATCTGCATAATTATTTGATTTTAAAACAAGTTTATATCCTTTTAATGCATATTTTTTTAAAGATTTTCTATTTTTTATAGAAATTTTTGAAAATTCACTTTTTGCCTTTTGAAAATATTCTTCACAATCTGTTGAAGGAAGATAAACCAATATCTGCGCAATCTTAAAAAAGATGAATTCATCTTCCAATTCATCATAGTGACCATTTTCTTTTAGATAATTCTCGACAATGTCAATTACCTCAAATATATCGAATCCTTTAGCATCAGAGTTTAAAATTGAATCAGGATTTGATCTGTAATTGTACAAGTATTCCGGAACGAAGGATATTCTTTCAGCTTCAAGCATTACCTGAACATGAACGGGAACATCCTCAAAATGCAAGTCCTCAGGAAATCTATATTTTTCAATTAACTCTTTTTTATAGAGTTTCAGGCAAGCGGAAAATGCTGAATTCATCACATGGCGCCTGACATCCTTATATGTAAACGAAAAATTATCATAGTCGATATTGCCGAATATCTTATCAATCTTAAATTCTATGCCCCTTTTGTGCATATTTTTATTGTCATCAACCTTTTTGAATTTGAACAATACCACATCTGATGAATTGGAAACTGCATTGTTGAATAACTTTTCTAAAGTGGTTAATTCAATATAATCATCCGAATCTAAAAAATAAACATAATCGGCACTTGCATCTTCCAAACCCCTGTTTCTTGCAGCGCCAAGACCCTGATTTTCCTGTGAAATAATCTTTATTCTTTCATCATTTTGAGCATATTCATTTAATATAGCTAATGAATTATCTGTTGAACCATCGTTAACACAAATTATCTCAATATTGGCCAATGTCTGATTACATACGCTGTCCAAACACTCTTTTAAGTATTTTTCAACATTATAAACCGGAATAATTACAGATACATCGCACATAAATACACATCAGAACAATTTGAATTTTTTATTGGATTTCTTTAGCTCTTTGAGATCATTTTTGAGCTTGATGTTCTTTCTGAATTCCTTTTCATACAATTCATTTAGGAAAGTCAGTCTCTTAATGTAATATTC
>NZ_JBGVFE010000004.1:0-5362 GCF_045120835.1 Methanobrevibacter sp. | reverse complement strand
ATGCATCATTGGCCCGTGAATAACAGCCAACACAATGGAGGTTGCAGCTGCTTGTAATGCTTGCAATCAGGAAAACCGGAATGTCCCGACCAGCTTCACCATACTTTTGCCTAATTTTTCCTGCCTTTTTTGCATATTTTGAAAATTTTAGTAGGTATAGACTTTCTTTGGGGTTTTTCAGGGATGTGCGTATGGCATCCTTTACAATGTTTTCCACACCATTAGAGAGATATTCCTGCAAATCGAAATTGCTTTCCATTTCATTTCACCTTTACGCATTCAAGCAGAAATTTCGCATGATCTTCTGCTTGCTTAAAGAAATCATCCAGACAGCTTTTTGGGATATCGTCATATTTTGCACATATCTCCAAAAGAAGATATATCGGAAAACTATAGTATTCCTTTGCCAGGAGCTTCGGATTTGAATCTTTTCTGATTATTCCCTTTTCCTTTAGAATTGTAAAGAAACCGTTCCAGAAAAGCAATGGCTTTATAAGTATCTCATTTTGGAAAAACATCCTTATATCTTCATTGTAATGCATCTGTATAAATATCAGTTTCCAGATTTTAAGGTTTCTTTCGTTCAAAAACATTTCTTTTATAGCTTCAGAACCCTGATGGTAAAAGAGTTCAGGGTTTTCAAGCAGTATTTCATTGTCTTCAGAGAGGACAAATTCCCTACTGTTCAGCTGTTCATCATATTCAAACAAGTCAGTGAAGTACTCAAATATGTCCATCAGTATTGCCTCTTTTGAGGGATAATGACTATAAATTGAACTTTTTTTGATTCCCACTTCCTCTGCAATTTCTCTAAGTGAAACAGAGTCGTATCCTTTTTTTGAAAAGAGTTCCAATGACACATCAAAAATTTTCTCTTTAGTATTCATATTACCTACCTACCGTTCGTTAGGTATATTATTTTTTTCTTTATATATAAAATTAACTGAAATGTTCATATCTGTGCAACAAATCTTTATATATCACGTGTTATATACTATTATTGTATATTTTTAATTAAAAAATGATAAAATAATACTTATTAAAATTTAAAATAAGAAGGTTAGAGAAATGAGTGAAACAATAAAGATACTGACAATTCAAGACATCTCATGTTACGGACAATGCTCAATAACAGTAGCGCTACCTGTAGTATCTGCTTTTGGCATTGAAACTGCAATACTTCCTTCAGCTGTCTTATCCACACATACTTCAGGCTTTGAAGGATTTACAGTCAGGGATTTGACTGAAGACCTTCCTGAAATTCGAAAACATTGGGAAAAAGAAGGAATATATTTCGATGCAATATATACCGGATTCATTGCATCTGCAGACCAAATGGACTACATTAAAGACATCATCGATTCAAGGCTAAAGCCTGACGGACTTGTATTCGTTGACCCTGCCATGGCGGATCATGGCGAATTCTATAATGGATTTGACCAGGAATTTGCAGATAAGATGGGAGAGCTTTGTAAACTTGGGGATTATATCCTTCCAAACACTACCGAAGCCTGCTACCTATTGCACAAACCTTGGAAAGAGGAATTTACAAAAGAGGAAATGCTGGAAATAGCTAGTGAGCTTTCAGATTTTACAAACAAATACGTAATCCTAAAGGGCGATACACATAAGGAAAACAATTTGGGAATGATCGTTTTCAACAAAGAGGACTCTTCAGCTGAATTCGTTTTCAACGAAAAAGTGGATTATGTATCCCATGGAACAGGGGACGTTTTCGCTTCCTCATTTGTTGGTTCAACAATGCTCGGAAAATCTCCAACTCAGGCGGCAAAAATTGCAGGGGAGTTTACAAAAATAGCGATTGAAAAAACCGTCGGTGATGAAAATCATAAGTATGGAGTCAAATTCGAACAGGCAATTCCCGAGATATATCATCTGTTGAAATCAGTTTAGTAATGATTTTTTTACGTTTCAATTCTTTGAAACTACTTTTTTTTAATTTTTTACTTAATTATTAATATAAAGTTGATTAATATATAATTACAAGGTGTTTAAAATTGGAATACTATATACATATTTTAGAGTACGTTTTTGAAATAATCGTTTTTTTAATTTTAATGGTTATTTTCAGTTTTATTTTGAAGAAACTCCGCAATAGCAATTATAAAATATTCAATCCCAAGGAATACTTTCCCGAAGAGGAAATTCATTCTTTAAGACAGATATCCTATCTGATAATGATGGGACTGTTTTTTGTAAATATTCTATATTCCATTATTTTCATCAACACTGACCTGATTTATTTTGTAATATTGGACATGCTCCTTTCACTATATCTTGCAACTCAGCTGGATACAAGCTCTTTAAAAAACAAGATATTGCTCCTGTTGTTGATTCCATACGGATCTCTAACATACATTCTATTTGGAAATAGTCTTGTTGGCATAATGGATTTGATTCACATCCCAGTATTTTTATACTTCATTAAGGTCTATTATGACAAGTTCAGAGAATATACGGAGTCAAACGGTTTGGGAATAACAATACTTCTATTGTTTACACTGATATTCTTAAGCTTTTTTGCAACACAACTCACTGAAAGTGTCAATCCTCTGGATTCACTAGTAATGGTGTCAAACGCATTTACAAGTAACGGATATGCCGTTCTGGGCCATTCCGTTCTTGGAAAAATAAATTCCATATTCCTCGTATGGGGAGGATACCTGCTGTCAGGTGTGGGTACAGCAACGTTGGCATCAGCAATTCTTATCCGCCACTACCGCAGAAAAATAGAAGAATTTGAAAAAAACTTCAAAGAAATGAACACTAAGCTTGATAATTTGCAAGAGCTTATTCAGGAAAATAACAAGGATTAACCCATTCATTCCCAATCATTAAAAAACTAAAGTAAGAATTAGTGAAAAAAAAATAATAGTAGGAATATTTGTAAATTTTTACAAGTATTCCAATTGAGGTTTTAAACGATAACTGACTCGACGGTCTCTTCATCAGGAGCCACTATTTCTACAATTTTTTTGTCCTTGATGTAAGTGAAAATTACTCCGCCGTCATCCTGAGTTAACCAACCTTCCTGATTGGAGATTGTTTTGGTTACGGCATCATCATCAGGAGTGTAGTCGCCTTCTGTTGTGTCACTGTATACGACTTTTACGACTATTATATCATTGCCTTTTTTAAATGTGTCTGCAGATATTTTGAAACCCTTGAGGGAACCCTGATCGTCATCATCATCTAAATTTGCACCTAAAACTTTTTCATTGTCAACTTCCTTGTATCCGTCTGGGATAGAAAATTCAATATCCTGAATTACTAACTTACCATTGTCAAATGTAATGGCATCCCCATCAGAATTACTGCTTTCGCTTGTAGAAAAGCTCCATTCAAATCCTTCGGCACTTACAACACTAATTGAAATACAGATAGTGAGTATAAGTACTCCTAAAAACATTATTTTCTTATTCATATTTTCACCTTTTGGTATTAATTAGATTTGTAAGGAAAAGTATTTATATATTTATTTAAAAAAATCCACTAATCAATTCAAGATTTTACAAAATTTACTAAATATTATTAACAAGTAAATACAAATAATCCTATGAGGTATGAAAAATGCCAATGGCTGTTGTAAAAGGTTCTCTTAAATATTGCTTGAAAAACAAATGGTTCTTTCTTTTTATCATAATTCTATTTTTAATGTTGGAATATGTTACAGACATTATTAATGATCCCGTTTATAATTGTGGCACGTGGATTTTTTCAATATTGATAATGGGATATGGTCTGCAAATCATTCAGGATGTAATTAGGGGAGGAACCTGCCTACCTAAGATACTTCCTAAAAAAGTGATTATTTTGGGACTTAAAGGTACAATAATCAATGTATTTTATCTGTTGATTCAGATTGGCATATTGGTTTTAATTGCTTCCGCTCTAAATTTTCCAACCTTTGATCTTGAGGATTTCTTTTTGGAATATCACAAAACATTAATGCTTATTTATCATCATGACGCAGTCAGTTTCATGATTTTTACCATTTCGGGAATAATCGTAACATATGTTACAACATTTTTCATGGAATTGTCATTGGCAAGACTTGCAGACGGGGAAAACCTAAGACACCTATTTAATTTTGCCCAGATCAAGCATGAGATTGACATCATCGGATGGAAAAAATATACAATCGCCTATACAAAGATTATTTTAGTGATAATTGTTTTTTCCCATATCAACAAGTTTATTGACCCTTATTATGGTTTTAATGTTATTATAGGTACATTTTCATCCTTCTTTGCATTCATTGTTGAGTACCGTGGTATGGGTCGGATTTACAAAGTCTACACCGACAACAAAGATAAGATTACTTAGCTTAAAAAAAGTAAAAAAAGAAAAATTAACTTCCAAAATCAGAATAAGGACTGAATTAACCGTTGATTGCATTGGCAATGGCCTTTGCGTTTTCATCCCTTTTTTCTGATTCAGAAATTTCCAGTTGATTGAATATATCATTATACAATGATTGGCCATCACGTATGAATCTGAATTTGTATCTGGATGAGGTTGTTGATACCTGAACAGTCCCATATCCTATAAGTTTGCCTATCAGTCCGTTTTTGTATGAAACGGAGTCGATTTTGTTTAATGAAGACTGCATCTGTGTTGTTGAAATCAAACCGGATTTTCCAAAAACCCTTTTGTTTGTGAGAATTAAGTCATTTGTCTTATATCCAATGAACCTTATTATAAGCCAGATTAAACCGACAATTGTAAATATGTTCAAAAATGCTCCAATTCCAAGAAAATAACCATAACTTGCAGCCATTATCCCTGAAACAATACCAAACATAATTCCAATTGCTAAAACTATGCCCGGAACTATTAGGCATCCTTCATGAATTTGGGAATGTCTTATTACCTCTTCGCCATCAATCATGTCAATATGATAATTTCTGAAGACATCATTTGCCAAGGTGCTTCGAGGATTGGACTCTCCGGCTTTAGTTCCACATTCATTACAAAAAATTGAGCCTTCTTCCAATTCAGAACCGCAATTTTTACAATATTTAACCATTTTATCACCTTATTAATAATATTGAATTGATATTATTTAAACATTTGAAGATATGAGGAATATGGCGGTTAATGACATTCAAAGTTCCCCATCCTGAATCTGTATCTAATAATTTTAGGTAAAACTAATTCTTTCTTTTAATGTCCCTTTTTTGTTTTATCGATTATTTTATTGTGAATTCTTGCTTGTCTAACTTCTTGTCTAACGTTATTGCTAACAAAACGAGAAGCTCCAAAAGCATCCCAAAAAGCAATCTTCATATCCCAATTAGGATTAATACGACACTTACAAGTCAAAACATCAGACATAAAA
>NZ_JBGVFE010000003.1:0-12979 GCF_045120835.1 Methanobrevibacter sp. | reverse complement strand
TCGGAGTCTATTACTACATCCAACAGGATTGCTTCGTTGTCCTTAATTGCACTGGCCAAAGCATCCTTTGTCTCGCCAGGTTCGGTAATTCTTACTGCATTGACGCCGAAACTTTCCGCAAGCTTGACGAAATCAGGACTGTTTCCAAGCAATGTCTGTGAATGCCTTTTGTTATATAATAAGCTTTGCCACTGATAAACCATTCCCAAGGTTCTGTTTTCTAAAACAACCGCTATAACAGGCAAATCATATTCTCGAACCGTAGCCAGTTCCTGACAGACCATCAGAAATCCTCCGTCACCGTTGAGGGATACGACAGGATCTTCAGGACATGCCACCTTTGCACCGATAGCTGAAGGGAATCCGAATCCCATGGTTCCAAGCCCTCCGGAGGAGATGAACTTGCGGGGCTTTTGTGTATCATAAAAGTGAGCCGCCCACATCTGGTTCTGACCTACATCGGTTGTCAAAATGGATTCCGGTGTGAGTACCTCTGAAATTTCCTTGATTACGCTTTGAGGCTTTAGAGGTACGTCATCATATGTGACTCTCGGATAGAGCTCCTTTTTCATCTTGATTATCTTGTCTGTCCATGAGTTAACGTCAGCTGAAGCCTTATAACCATTCAGTTGTTTATTCAATGATTTGAGAACATTTCTTGCATCACCGACAATCGGCAAGTCAACATCCACATTCTTGCCTATTTCAGCCGGGTCTATATCAATGTGAATAACCTTGGTGTCTGGAACGAAACTGTCCAGTCTTCCTGTGGTTCTGTCTGAAAATCTGATTCCTATAGCAATCAATAAGTCGGCTTCATTTACTGAATCGTTGGAAACCTTTCTTCCATGCATACCGAGCATTCCCAGTGACAAATCGCTTGTCTCATCAATGGCACCCTTTCCTAAAAGTGAAGTCATTACCGGCGCATTTATGGTTTCAGCCAACTGCTTAAGCTCGCAGCATGCATTTGATATGATGACTCCTGCACCCGCCAGAATAAGAGGCCTTTTTGACTGGTTAATTAACTCGCAGGCCTTTTTAATCTGTCTTAAATTGCCCTTTATGGTTGGGTTATATCCCGGAGTTTCGATTAGAGTATCATCAAATCCTGTCAATTCGCCTTCCTGAACTTCCTTAGGCACGTCAATCAAAACCGGTCCCGGCCTTCCGCTTGAAGCGATTTCAAAACTTGTCTTAATCATTGAAGGTATTAAATCCGGGTCTTTCGGTTGGAAACTGTGCTTGACAATCGGCATTGTAATTCCAATGATGTCCGCTTCCTGGAATGCATCATTTCCAATCAGATGTGTTGGAACCTGACCTGTAATTGCCACAATTGGAGAAGAATCCATGTAAGCTGTTCCTATACCAGTTACAAGATTGGTTGCTCCGGGTCCGGAAGTTGCCAAACACACACCCACACGACCTGATGCCCTTGCATAACCGTCTGCAGCATGAGCAGCAGCCTGTTCGTGTCTTACCAGTATATGATCCATGTCCGCATCGTAGAGCATGTCATAGAAAGGTATGGTTTGTCCGCCAGGATAACCAAATATTGTCTTGACCCCCATATTCCTGAGGGATTCTATTATTGCTTCTCCGCCTCTCATTGTAAAAACCTTTTTTCATATTTGTATTATACATTTAATATGAATACAAAAATATATATAATTATTGAATTAGATTAATGTTATTAAGTTGTGCTGATGAAAATGGAAATTGCCAAATATATTTGCCACAGGCGCCCTGAAAGGAGCTTTTTTATAAAAGGCCATCAGTTTCCGGTATGTGCAAGATGCACAGGATTTTACACCGGACTGATTGCTTATCTAATCGTTACTGCCTTTTATGAACATCCATACGACATCAATATGCTGATGCTTTCAATGATAGTGATGATTCCGGTGGCGATTGATGGCATTACCCAGTATTTTGGTCCAAGGGAAAGCACAAACAGTTTAAGATTTATTACAGGATTTATTGGCGGCGTAGGTTTAATAATCTTTTTGAAAATCATTATCAGGTGGGTTTTGAATGTATTGTAGAAAATGTGGTGAAGAAAATCCGGAAAATGCGGTATTCTGCAGAAACTGCGGTTGTCAGCTAAAAGAAGAAGTAAAAAAAGCGACAGTAATCGAAACTGAAAATGTACAGACCAATCAGACAAACTCCCAACAGAGCACCTCCACATCAGGCGGCAGGTCAGATTGGACAAGCTGCTGCATATGCATAATAGCAATATTTATCGTTTTTGCGATTTTTGGGCTTATATTTAGATGATTGCCCTAATCCTTCATGTAATAGTACAAAACGGCCTTTTGAGCATGCATCCTGTTTTCGGCCTCATCATAAACGACGGATTTTTCGGAGTCAATGACATCAGCTGACACTTCCTGGCCTCTGATTGCAGGCAGACAGTGCATGAATATTGCTCCATCATTAGCTATACTCATCAAATCGGAATTTACCTGGAATGGAGACAGGTCTATTTTTCTTTGAGCTTCCTCAGCTTCATCGCCCATGCTTACCCAGACATCGGTGTATACCACATCAACGTCCTGCAAAGCAACGCCGATATCATCGCTTACGATTATTTCAGTGCCGTTTTCATCGGCATATTCACGGGCGGTCATTAATATATCCTCATTAGGTTCATATCCTTTCGGACAGGCAACTGACATGTCCATGCCAAGCAAAGGAGCAATCAGCAAAAGGGAATTGCACACATTGTTTCCGTCACCGACAAAGCAGATCTTGTGGCCTTTCCAATCACCAAGATGTTCCTTGACTGTCAACATGTCGGCAAGAGCCTGGCAGGGGTGTTCCAGGTCTGTGAGTCCGCTTATTACCGGCACATCAGAATATTTGGCCAATTCCTCAACATCTGAATGTTTGATGGCTCTTATCATTATTCCATCAACGAAACGGCTCAAAACCTTTGCAGTGTCTGAAATCGGTTCTCCTCTTCCCATCTGCAGGTCGTTGGATGACAAAAAGATAGCCCTTCCGCCCAACTGGTACATTCCAACATCGAATGAAACTCTTGTACGGGTGGATGATTTTTGAAAAATCATTGCTAAAGTCTTGCCTTCAAGAGGCTTTTCTTCCATCTCTCCCGCTTTGATTTTGACGGCCAAATCAAGAATGTATTTAACATCGTCTTTAATGTCACTGATAGATAATAAACTACCCATTTTAAAATCCCCTTTTCTATATAAAAAAAGATATTTGTTAAAGATATATATTAAATGTTTCTATCATCCCATTTTAAATTTGATATCACTTACGGTTGATATCACAGGAACCAGCAGAAACAGGTATATGAAATTTCCGGAAACGTTGAAGTCCAAAAGGTTTACAATTACTGTCAGAGCGATAATTATGAAGAAAGTGTGCAAAACGCGAGATTTTTCTTCAGGGGATGGTGTCTTTTCAAGGAAATTCCTTTTATATGCATAATAGTACATGATCAGGAAGAACAGACTTGTCAAAAATATGTTCAGCCCGAAAAGTGCTTCAGACAAAAAGAAATGGGAATAGTTTCCAATCAATGAAGTGGTAAACGGTATGAAAGATATGCAAATCAGAAAGATTATGTTAATCCACAAATAGGGAATGTTGAGGGTCCTGACCTTAATGAACTCATGGTGATAAACCCAGAAAGAACTGATAAGTATAAAACTGACTATTGTAACGCCTATTGTCGGAGCCAATGTTGATATGAATGATATGAAGTCAGAATAATTGGCTATTTGCAGTTCGGGAAGGGCAATACCGAAAACAAGAAGTGTCATTACCATACCGAAAATACCGTCGGTCAATCCCATCAGACGACCCGGGTCGATGTTTATGTCACTTTCGAGGGCCTTTTTAAATCTCTGATAGAAGCTTAATCTTTTATCTAACCTTTTAATCTTTCTTGCATCCTTTCCGGTGTTGTCGGCATTTGACAGAAATGTGGAAAAATCCTCAAACTTTTCAACACTTCCCTCATCATCGGCATTTTCCTTTAGAATTTCCAATCGCTCAGAAACATCCTTCTTGAGATATTCAATTTCTTGCGGTGTGTACTTTCTAATTTAAATCACCAAAAAAAGAAAAAAAAGAAATTTAGTTTAAAATTTCTTTCATGTGTTCTACACGTTTGTTGACAAGTTCTGTGGTGCCGACATCTCTTCTGTGGTAAACGTTACCTTTTACAAACTCGCATGCCTTCTCGGCAATCTTTTCAGCTTCTTCAATGGATTCGCCGCTTGCCACGATTCCCAATGCCCTTGAACCGGACAGATGAATTCCGTCATCCTCCTGGCTGACTGCAGCATAGAAGACCTTTGCGCCCAATTTTTCGATAGCTTCCTCATCAACTTCAATCAGCTCACCTGCATATTGGGTTTCAGGATATCCGTCAGGCACTATGTATTTGCACACGCTGGCCTTATCTTCAAATTCAACCTTGTCCAGATTGCCGTCAACGATTGCCTGACATACCTCTGCCAATGGGGTTTTAAGTAAAGGCAATACATTCATTGCTTCAGGGTCTCCGAATCTTGCATTATATTCAATCAGTTTAGGCCCGTCAGCGGTCAGCATGAACTGACCATAAAGAATGCCTTTGTATGGTTCCGCTTCCTCAGCGATAGCCTTGAGAGTGGCTTTCATGATTTCAACTGCAGCGTCATAATCCTCTTGAGATAAGAATGGCAACAGACCTCCTACATCTGAGTATGAACCCATACCACCGGTTATTGCGCCGACATCCCCTTCAAAGGCGTGAGGATGATCCTGTGCTGCAGGCATAGGGGCAAGATGTTCACCGTCACAGAATGCCTGTATGGTAAACTCTTCACCGATGAGTCTCTCTTCAATAATCACCTGAGCAAATCCTCCCATTACATTGTCAATCACTTCACAGGAGTATTCCTTTGCTTCCTCATTGTCTTTCAAATGGTCTCCAACAATCTTTACTCCCTTACCGCCTGTCAATCCGACAGGCTTTACGACAACGTCACGGTCAAACTCATCGAGGAATGCGGAAACCTCATCTGAATTATCGAACACCTTATAAACAAGTGATCCGTCAATTTTATAGTCCTCAAAGAGCTTTCTCATAAATGACTTGTCCGTTTCAATGCGTGCCGCACTTTGGGTCGGTCCCACACATTTGATTCCGTTCTTTTGAAGCTCATCGACAATACCCTTTCCAAGGGGAGCTTCAGGACCGATGAATGCAATGTCAATATCGTTTTCAACAGCATATTGGGCTACATTTTCAACTTCACCTTCGTCACCTTGCTTGAACTCGGCAATTCTGCTCATTCCCGGGTTGACCTTACTCATATAAACGTATAATTCAACATCATCCTTTAAAGCGTCAGCGATAGCATGCTCACGGGCACCAGTTCCAACAACTAAAACTTTCATAATATAGTCTCCTGTTGGTTTAAACTATGTTTTTAAAAATATTTATAATTTAGCGATTGTTGAAAATAGTAATTCTAATGACAATGATTATATTATTTTTAACATCGGCCACAAAAAAGTTGCCTGTTTTGAAAAGTTATATATATCATTAAATGTCAAATGTTCAATTGGACTGCAATAAATATAATTATTGTCCCATTTACTCTAAGAGGTGAGAAAGATGAATAGAAACATTATAATAGCAATTTTGGTTGTCATTATTATTGCAGCTGTTGGGTTCTTTGTATTTTCACAAGGCCAACCAACAACAGACGGCAAAATTAATACACAAATAAGCTTTTTAAGCCAAAATACATTGAAAAATGGAGAACAGGTTCAATTTGAACTCAAGGATGCACAAGGCAATCCAATTGCCGGTGAACTTGTAAACATTACATACAAAAACGCCGATAAAGGCGTTGATGAAAAATATGCCGTATATACCGACAATGCAGGTAAAGGATATCTTACAATTAACGGTGAAGACGCAGGCAGTTATGATGTAGCTGTCGACTATGGTGGAAACGACAAGTATGCTGCATGCAGCGCAAAGGTCACAATTACAGTTGAAGACGGTACCAGCGACGAGACACCATCTGAAACAAACAGTAACTCTTCTGCAAATACCCTTCAATACAACGATCAAAGCTCATCAGATTCATCATCCAGTTCATCATCCGGCTCATCCGGTTCCGGTCAACTATACTATGACAGTGAATTGAATGTATACTACAATGCCAACGGCATAATCGTCGGCGGACAGGATGACGGAGAAAGCTACACATATCTTAAAAACAATCCGCCTGAAGTTGACGAAGAAGGTAATTTAGTATAATTACCTTTTTTCTATTTTTTTTATTTTTCATGTTTTTCAAAATCTTTAAATACCAACACTTGCATATACAAGAGTATAGTTGCATATGCAAGAGAGGTGAAGCATGGAAAAGAACGAAAATGTTGAAATGATTACTGGAGATCCGAAAAAGGCAATAAACAAACTTGCATTGCCTATAATAGCCAGCATGTTTTTGATATTTGCAAACAACATCATTGACAGTATCTGGGTGGCCGGACTTGGGGCCGAACCCCTTGCGGCACTGGGATATGTCACACCCCTGTTTTTGATAATGGTAGGATTCGGAAACGGGCTGGGAGCCGGCGGAAACTCCCTGATATCAAGATATATTGGGGCGGAAGACAGGGCCTCAGCAAACAATGCGGCGATACATAACCTGATTTTAAGTTTAATAGTTTCGATAATAATTACCGTTCTGTTTTTGGCCTTCCTCAAGCCGCTGCTTATGATGATGGGAGCCTCATCCGTAATCGGTTATGCAACCGACTATGCCTTCATAATATTTGCCTGGACAATAGGGCTTCTAATGCCTCCAATCGTTGGAGGTGCATTCAGGGCCGAAGGAGACATAAAAAGGGCAACTTTACCGATAGCGCTGGCCGCAATAATAAACATGATTCTGGATCCGATATTCATCTATACACTAAACATGGGAATCAAGGGAGCGGCATGGGCAACCGCAATAGGCCCGTTCATAAGCCTGCTTTTAATGTTCTACTGGATGTTTGTCAAAAAGGACACCTACCTCTCATATGACTTCAAGGACTTCCACAATGACATGACAATGTACAAGGACATTCTGGTTGTGGGAATTCCGGCAAGCCTGGAGCAGCTTGTACTGTCAGTTCTGACAATATTCGTCAATTTCATGCTGACAGTAGTCTCCGGACCTGTGGCCGTGGCCGTCTATACTGCAGGCTGGAGAATAGTGAACATCGGAATGCTTCCTGCAATAGGAGTCGGAACTGCGGCAATTTCTGTGGCAGGAGTTGCATTTGGAGCTAAAAAATATGAAAACCTGAGGATTACCGCAAGATATGCCGTCAAGGTGGCCCTGATAGCTTCAATAATCGTGTGCATTATCCTGTATGTGTTTTCAAACCAGATTGCACTGATATTTTCATATTCCGAAAGCAGCGCAAGTCTGGCGCCAAGAATAGCAAGTTTCCTGCAGATAATGTGTCTATTTATCCTCTATGTACCCTTCGGTGCCAGTGCAGGTAATGTATTTCAGGGCGTCGGCAAAGGAACCGTTTCATTTGTACTTACAACATTCAGGGAATTCATACTGGTGCTTATTTTCGCATACATTCTTGGCTTCACGTTCAACATGGGAGAGTTCGGAATATACTGCGGAATGCTTCTCGGAGGGGGAATAGGTTCGCTGATATGTTATGCTTGTATCGAATTATACATAAACAGACTGATGAGGAGCGGCGAAAATGTTTGATGAAAAGATTCCCACAGCACCGTTCATCTCAATACTTTACAGGGAACATGCAAAATACATCAATGACAACGTGAAAGATGAGGATTTGAGCTTCGGCCTTCATCCATTACTGATTACCATATATAAAAATCCCGGAATCATTCAGGAGCAGCTGGCACAGACTTTCCATTTGAACGAAAGCACAATCACAAGAAACCTCAGAAAGCTTGAGGAAAAGGGATTCATAAGAAGGATTCCCGACAAAAGAACAAAAAGGATTGAAATAACCGATAAAGGAGCTGAAGCAGCCAGAAAAGTAATGGACTATGATGAAAGGTGGGATTTGAAAATCAAAAGCAACTTAAGTGAAGAGGAGTATGAAAACTTTAAGAACACATTAGGAAAAATTTGCGAGGGATTAATATGAATCAAACAATCGAAGACCTTAAAACAAGAAGAAGCATAAGAAAATTCAAGGACGAACAAATCTCAGACGATGATTTAAAAAGCATTCTGGAAGCAGGAACATATGCGCCGACTGGAAGAGGACTGCAATCACCTAAAATAGTAGTGATACAAAATCCACAAACTATCAAAGAATTTTCAGCCTGGAACAGAAGCTTTTTCCCGGTTGATGTTCCCGAAGACATGGATCCGCTATATGGTGCAAAGACCCTTCTGATTGTGCTTGCAGACAGTGAAATACCGACCTATCAGGAAGATGGGGCAAGCGTACTTGCAGTTTTGGTCAATGCTGCTCATGCGGTCGGTGTCGGATCATGCTGGATTCACAGGGCACGTGAGGAATTTTCGTCTGAAAAGGGAAAGGCTCTTCTAAAGGAGTGGGGAATTCCTGAAAGATATGAGGGAATCGGCCATGTGGTATTGGGATATCCCGATATGGAAGCGCCGGAACCTATGCCAAGAAAAGAAGATTATATCCACTTTGTGGATTAAATCTTTACAATGTTTTTTGAATTAAAAAAAGAAATTGAAGATGAGAAAAATACCCATCTACATTTTTTGAGGTGCACTGACACCTAAAATATCTAAAGCGTTTTTAATTGTTGTTTTTGCCCTGTCAACCAAAATCAGTCTTGTGTCCTCAAATTCAGAACCTATTACCTGTTCGGATTTATAGAACTTGTTGAATGACCCGGCTATGTCCTGTGCATATTGAGTGATATTGTGGACCCTCTTTTTGTTTGCACAGTCCTCAACAACCTGCGGGAACTTGGCGATTTGCCTGATTAAATCTTTTTCCGCTTCATTAGGAGTCCAGTCATCGCTGATGGATAATGATGCAATGTCCTTACCTGACTTATCAAGCAGTTTGCATGCCCTTGCATGGGCGTACTGAATTGAAGCGCATCCTCTCTCAAAGCTTAATGCCTCATCCCATTTGAATGTGAGGTGCTTTTCAGGGGACAATTTAGCAATGAAGAACCTTACAGCGCCAATACCTATCTCTTCAGCCATCGGAGCGATTTCATCTTCACTCAAATCAGGGTTCCTTGACTTGATTTCATCATGAGCCCTTAAAACAGCCTCATCAATCAGTTCATCTACGGAAACGAACTTGCCCCTACGGGTTGACATTGAACCTTCCGGAAGTGTGATGAATTCATAAAAGATGACTTCAGGAGGAGTCTGTCTGAATATTTCCTCAAAGATGACTTTAATTTGTTTAGCTGCCAACTTGTGGTCTGAACCTAAAATGTCAAGGACCGTATCGCCCAATGTGGCCTTGTACTTGTGATATGCCAAGTCACGGGTTGAATAAAGTGAAGTGCCGTTTGAACGTCTCAATACGAATTCCTTTTCTATGTTGAAGTCGGTCAAATCAATATACAGCACATCATCCTCACGGGTAAATCCTTCCCTTTGAATGTATGTGACAAGGTCATCGACCTCACCGCTTCTAACAAACCGGCCTTCCCATACAAAATCATCATGAATTATATTGATTCTTTGAAGTGTCTGCTTCATTCCGGAGATGCAGCTTGAAACTACTTGCTCGAAGACTTCGTTTAATTCGTCATCTTCGCCTTGCTCATATTTTTGAATCAGTTCATCTACCTTCAAAGCCAAATTTTCATCCTCTTCGACAGCCTTGTTGGCATCAAAGTATAGCTTGCCGATTTTGTGGTCAAGCTTTTCGCCTTCATAATCCTCAATCTTAAGGCCGCATTCGGTTATTCCGCAAACGATGATTGCAATCTGCCTTCCCATATCATTGACATAATACTGGGTGGTAACATCCCTTCCGGCCAGTTTCAAAAGCCTTGAGAGAGAATCTCCAAAAATGGAGTTTCTGATATGTCCAATATGTAGCGGACCGTTCGGATTTGCTGAAGTATGTTCCAAAACGATTTTCTCATCGCATGCAGAAAGCTGGCCATAGTTATCGTCAACCTTCTCCAAAAGCAATTTTGAGAACTTGTCATAATCTATGAAGAAATTGACATATGGTCCGAAGTTCTGGACCTTGGAGAAAATTTCAGGAACATCAATCTTTTCAACCAAATCGGAAGCGACTTCAGGTGGTGAAGTTTTCAATTTTTTGGTAAGTGCAAATGCAATGGTGCTTGCAAGGTCACCCAAATTTGGATTCGGCGGAAATTCCAGCCTGAAATTTCTGTCAACTTCTACATCATATTGATCCAATGCCTTGTTGATGGCATCGATAGCTTGCTTTTCAATTTCAAAATACATTAACTCACCTAATAAAAATTATAAGCCCCTAAGCCAAAGGGAAAGATATCCAATTTTCGGAATAACAACAAGATTGTCACCTAATGTTACGACCTTTTCTGTAATCTGGTCCGCCTTTACATAATAAGGATCGGGCCTGTCATTGTTGTCCCCCTTAATCATGTACATCGTAGTTCCGTTGATATCCGTAATATTAATAATCCTATGAATAACTGGCTGGTCATACCATGCGGCATTGTAAACTACCACATCTCCAACTTCAACGGAAGCCGGGTCAAACTCATGAATGCCGAAGAAATCTGCCTTTTCAACCAGAACAATATCTCCTCTGTAAAATGCAGGTTCCATACTTCCTGAAACAACAACGTTCAGGTGTTGAGCGGCAATCAAAACGATTACAAGAATAATAACGTATGATACAAGTTCTTTATAATCAATCTCCATTATATTACCTTCTTCTTTTTTTAAATGCGGCTTCCAGTGCCAGTTCAATTGCATCGGAAGTCTTCTGTAAATCTTCCATACTATGGGCGTTTGAAATGAAATTACATTCAAACTGTGAAGGCGGTATGAAAACGCCTTCCTTCAATAAAGTCTTGAAGTATCTTAAGAACTGCCTTCTATCTGCAGTCTGCGCATCGGCATAATTATAGACAGGAGCGTCTGTGAAATAAATCTGAAACATTGACGCAAGGCCGACCGGCTGGATATTGTATCCCTCATCATCAATGATTGAGCGGATATTGCCTCTAAGGAAGTTTCCCTTTCTCTCCAGTTCCTTATAGAATTCATCATCAAGTTGGGTTAAAGTGGAAATACCAGCCTGAACTGAAATAGGGTTTCCTGAAAATGTACCTGCCTGATAAACCGGACCCTGCGGTGCAATCATCTCCATGATTTCCTTTTTACCGCAGAATGCTCCCATTGGGAGTCCTCCACCGACGATCTTGCCTAAAGTAGTCAGGTCAGGAGTTACGCCATAGTACTGTTGAGCTCCTCCACGGGATGCCCTGAAACCTGTTATGACTTCATCAAAGATTAATACGATACCGTTTTCCTCGGTTATCTTTCTTATGAACTCTAAAAATCCTGGCTTAGGCTCAATGCAACCGACATTGCCCATGACTATTTCCATAATGATACAGGCAATGTTTTCACCCTCATTTTCAATTAGCTCAGTCAAAGCCTCTTCATCATTGAAAGGAACTGACAGGGTGTTTTTGGTGGTATCCTCCGGTATTCCAGGAGAGTCAGGCAATGTTGCAGCACCAGAACCTCCCTTGACCAGCACATAGTCATGTGCCCCATGATATGCACCTTCAAACTTGACTATCTTGTCCCTTCCGGTAAATCCTCTTGCAAGTCTTATTGCACTCATTGTGGCTTCTGTACCACTGTTACAAAATCTTACCATTTCTGCAGATGGAATTCTGTCCACAACTTCCTTTGCAAGAGTTATTTCATTTTCTGTTGGAGTACCATAGGCTGTTCCAATGGTCAGCTGATTGGAAACTTCCCTTACGACCTTTGGATTTGCATGACCCAATATTAATGGTCCATAAGCCAGACAATAGTCAATGTAGCTTTGACCATCTGCATCCGTGAGCTTTGATCCTCCTGCACTTTTAACAAAAAACGGATAAGGCTTAAATGCCCTTACGGGAGAGTTCACCCCTCCAGGGAAATATTTTCTTGATTCATTGAACAATTCTTCAGAATACATTTTATCACGCTATAAATGTTGGATTAGGGAATTTACACAGGCAACCGCAATAGGTGTTCCGCCCTTTGGTCCTTCAACAATGATATTTGGAATATCGGAGTTATGAAGTGCCTCCTTTGAATCGGCAGCACCTACAAAACCGACAGGAACTCCTACAATTGCTTTCAGGTTCATCTCGCCTTTGGCATGTAAATCCATAGCTTCAAAAACAGCGGTTGGAGCGTTACCTGAAACTACAATTCCTTCAAAATCGTTTTGGGAGGCGTACCTCATTGCCGCAGCCGCCCTTGTGATTTGATTTTCCTTTGCAATCTTTACGACCTCTTCATTTTTGATGTAACACTCAACTTCCCCATCATATCTTGTAATACCATATTTAACCATATTTATGTCAGTTAAAATAGTTTCTTTATTTTTAAGGGATGCCATAGCTGCATCTACAAAATCAGAACTTATTTTAACTAATTTTGAATACTCCGGATCAGCTGTTGAGTGAACAATCCTCTCAACAATGTCTCTTTCTATTGGTTTTAAGTCTTTGACATCATCTCCAATAAGGCCACGGATAATTTCGCGACTCTTGTTTGCAATATCCAGACCTTGCTTAGTTGATGCACCCATGAACATTTTGTCTGTCATAATGTTAGATATGTATTAAATATATGTTAAATATTTTGTCATGGTATGATTTAAAACTAGAAAATTGAACCTCTCCGACCTGTGGAGGTCAGAGATTCTTAGGTAATCCATTCTTGTGAATGGAAATATTCTAAGCTATCCCCCAGGTCCCCTA
>NZ_JBGVFE010000002.1:0-27500 GCF_045120835.1 Methanobrevibacter sp. | reverse complement strand
AAAAAAGGAGGAAAATTTCAAGACTATGCTTGATTTTCCATTTCCTCAAATTTGGCTGGGAAATATGTATCTACTACATATTCAAGACCATATTTTGAGAAAGATTGCTGTTCTGCTTTTTTACCGATTTTAAGCATCTTTTTGATTTCTGTTTGCCAGAATTCGTCTTTATACCTTGGGTCTTTTGCAAGCTCTTTTAATCTCATAACGTCAACGTCTTTGAGTTTATCGGTTGGCAAATCATAATTGATGATATCGGATGCTGTTACTCCAATGAATTTTGCATCAGGAGTTGCAAGATCATGATTTACGTGAGCTAACTTTGCACTTCCGGAAATGATTACCTGTGCAATGTGGAATCCCCAAGGGTCTCCGTCGTTACAGATGTAAACTGGTAAGTTAAGTTCGGTGTTAACTCTTTTAAGGAATCTTCTTGTTGCACGAGCCGCTTGTCCTTTAAGCCCAACAATTAAAGTATTGAATCTTTTATGTGCATTTTCCTGCACCAATCTGTGAAACATTCCCATGGTTTCCACAGCCAATACTTTGTCTACGTTGTGGTCAAGGAAGTCTACCTGATCAATTGTTGGTGAGATGGTATAACCTGATTTTCCGACATTTGCAGCATTAAGCTCCACTTCATCGAAAAGGGTGAGGTCTCCGTAAACTGATGCTCCGTCTTCTTCAGGCATTAAACCTAAATCTTCACGGGTAGTACCTAAACTGACTTCCAAGTCTTCACCGACAATGTTGGATTCTTGCTGTGTTTTAAAACTGATTCCCCAACCTTCAGAAACGTAATACATCTCCCTGATGGTTGCGGTTTTTTCTCTAGCAACTAAATCTTTACAGAAATTGGCAACATAAACCATTTGGCCCAATTTTCTAATTTGTTTTACATTACCCAGTGATCTTCTACCGTATCTGTCACCTAATACATAGTATCTTTTAGCATTATCGTAGACAATGTTTCCAGTACCACGAGATGGTATTTTAAGACTAGGAACTTTGTTTTTTTCTATTTCTTCAATAATTTCCTGGCCCAATCCTTTTAATTTGTTATAGGTGTATTCTTTTCTGGTTTCTTTATGTGATTTTTCTTTTGTTTCTGCTTCACTCATTTAAATCACCTACTCTTCAATACTGTCGTCCATATCATCTTCTTTGAAGTTATCCAGTGTTGATTCGCCAGCATCGACTTTGCGTCCAAATTCATCAACTTCTTCCATGATGATAGCATCAAGTTCTTCTTCTTCCTCTTCTTCTTCAACTTTTTCACCAAGTAACTCGGCAAGAGCCCTTTTTGTTACTTTTGCAAGCACTTCCTGATATTCAGGAACTCCGGTTTCACCAAGTTTGGCAGCTTCTTCAATAATAACTGGAACATAGTCTTCAAATATTTTTGAACGTTTTTCTTTTTCTTTAGCTGCTCTTTTAGCCCTTATATGTTTTTGTAATTTACGAGCTAATTTCATGCTTGCCTGTCTGATTTCGTGAACGATTTCAGGTTCTGGTGATACACTCTGTTTACCTGTTGAAAGATAAGGTACCTGAGTTGAGATAATGTTAACAAATAAAGTTAATGGAGTATTGTCCATGTCTTTTAATCCGTAACGTTTCCAATCAATACTTTTAAGAGCTTCTGTAATTGCACAGCTTCCTGCATCAAATGTTAATGGGACTCTGTTAGCAAATCTCATGATTTCAGATTTTCTTTTTTCATTAACAACTCTTCCGGAATCTCCACCATAAGCGAGACCTGCTTCAATAATGAATGAAACACCTCCGGCATAGGTTACAGGCTTTCTTGTGATTGTTGCTACAAACTCCGGTTTAAGAATCTGCTTCATACCCTTTTCAATCTGTTCGGATCCGATAGGTATAAGTCCGTCAGTTGGCGGAGCCATGAATTTCATTTTCTTGAAACAGTGTACAATTGCTTCCGCTTCTGGGAAAGTCATGTCTCTTGGGCGTTTGTTCATGTCAATTCCAGTCATTTCGGCGATTTCATCAGCTCTTTTATTTGACATTCTTGACATTGAAGATGTTAACATGCTTTTGTATCTTCTGCTGTCGGTATTTTGAGCCATGGTCATTAAATCGTCTGCACTTACTCCTTTAGGGTGAGGCAAGACTTCTTTTGGTTGAACTGGAACAACGTCTGCTGCTCTTTTAAATATGTATTTGTGTCCGGACGGATCTCTGAATGTGATTTTTGCATGTGGGTTTCCAATCATGGTTCTTCTGATGTATTCAAAAGCACCCTGTTCAGCAAGTGAGTAGGAAACATCTTTAAATTGCAGTTCAATACATACACCAGTTGATTCGGCAGGATAATCTTCTCTTTCCATTAAAATTCCACGGTTGTTTTTCACATCCATCTGGAATTTCATTTTCACGCCTTTAATTTCGCCTCCCTCTTTGTAACAGGAGATTACGCGAGCAGGTTTACCGGTAGTCATTTGTGATAATAGCACACAACCACTACAACCTAAACCCTGTTGTCCTCTGGACTGGATATTTCTGAATTTGGAACCTGCAAACATCATACAGTATACTTGCATCACATAGTCTTCGGGAATTCCCGGACCGTTATCCTTATGTCTTAAGATATAATGTTCTTTATCAACACGTTTCAATTCGATGTCAATGTCCGGCAGGATTCCGGCCTCTTCACATGCATCGAAACTGTTTGTAATCAATTCGTGGAATACGATTGTTAATGAGCGGATTTTACCTGTAAATCCCAACATCTGCTTGTTTTTTCTAAAGAATTCAGATGGAGTTAATCTTTGAAAATCTTCTTCCCAATCTACTCCTAATTGTTGTTGAGCCAAAATTTTTCCTCCTTGTTTTTGGTATGTTTAAATTTATTATGTTGGTTATATTTAAATAAAATGAGAGAGAGCATTTGAAAAGTAATATTCATACCCTACCCTATCTATCTTGTTTAAATATATAAAAAAATAATAACTTAAAAACATGTAGAAAATATGGTATTTACACTACACTATCTATATATGTAGGTTAAAGTATATAAAACTTTTTAAGTATTAACCTAATTTTTGTAGTGATGTGCCATTAAAATTGATTTCACATGGAATATTTCTTTGATTGTGATTTTTTTACTTAATTTCCCAGAACATAGTAAAAGTCAGAAAGCGTGTTGAAAACACTAATACTATAGCTGAAAAATATAATCTTAAATAGGTATCTTGTGGAATGGAGAATCAATGACTTGCCCGTATAAGAATTAATGTTTGATTTTTAGGAGATGATTCTCCTAATAATCTTTTTCATCAAAGTCAATGCCGTCCCTGAATTCGATTTTATCATCATCAATTCCGACGAGATCTTTGAACTCTCTCATTTTCAAATCTTCTTTTTTATGCTCTAAAAATCCGTAAACGGATTTGTGTCTTGATCCGTTCAATATCATTTCGATGGCTTCTTTTGCAACTTGGATATTGTCCATTTCACCGATAAGTGAAACGGTCTTTCCATAAATTGCCATGTCAACTTCGGCCATTTCCATTATGATTTCACGTGTTTTTCCGTCTTTTCCAATAATTCTGCCTTTATGTCTTGCAAGGGCTTTTTTGGATTTACCAATGTATAATGGTAAACTTATTACTTCCAGATAAATGTCATCGCTAACGAGTTTAAGCGCCACTTCTGGGTTGAACCCTCGTGCCACTGCTTTAACAATATGATTTGCATTCCAGACTCCTAATGGGTCTTCCATATCTTCTCTTGGTGTGATATAAACTGTGCCTTCATCACTATCAATGTCTAGTATGGTTCCAGTTGCTTTTTCAATGGATTTTTTAACATTCCCATTGCTTCCAATTAATGCCCCCACTCTGTTTTGAGGTATTTTCAAATAATCTGTTTCTGGCATAATATCACCTTATTGATAATAGTTATTTAATTTAAAATGTTTAAATATTTTGATTATATGCGAAATTGTTATGAAGATTAGTTTCCAATAGAAATTGTCGAATTCTGATTATCTAATAAAAAATATTGAAGTTTCGTAAAATTTCTATAGCTCGAAATTGAAACTTACGGTTGTAAATTTCATGCCGCTGTCACGTATTTTTTTAGATTTTATGTCGACATCTCCGTATTTCTTTAAGAAAGTATTGATCTCACTTGAAACGGAGTGGTAGTTTTTTCTGTCGTAAACCCTATAATTTCCCATGAATTTAACAGTTTCATTTTTATTCAGGACATTTACTTTGTCCATTCTGAATGACTCGTTGTTCTTTTCTAAAACGGTGTTTACTTTGGTTACTATCTCTTCTTTGATTTTCTCTTTTTCTTCAGGTGTAATCATGTTATTTTCCTCCATATTCTGTAAAAGTGTGTTACTCTTTTTTAATTATTTTATTTTCCCATGTTGTGAATTTGTATCCGTTTTCATCCGGTTCAATATTTTCCATCGGCACTAAAGGCACTTTACCAAGGCCAAGAGGAGAATTGTATACGTATGTCGGTTTGCACATGCCGCTTGTTCTGCCTTCCAGATGCTTCATGATTTCCAGGCCTTTGGAGATGTCGACCTGAAAATGTCTTGTGCTTTTAACATCTTTTGGGTGGAACAGGTAATATGGAATTACACGATACTTCTGCAATTCTTCATTGGTTTTTTGAATGCAATATTTGTCGTCATTGATATTATGCAACAATACCATCTGATTTCTTACGAGAACTCCATTGTCGACCAATATGTCAATTGCCCTGACGGCTTCCGGTGTAATCTCACATGCATGATTGAAATGTGTTGAAAGCTGAACCCTATATTTTCTAAGCAGCAGAGCCAAATCTTCATCAATCCTGAATGGAAGAGTTACCAATGTTCTTGTACCTATGCGGATTATTTCAACATGGTCAATATGGGATAGCTTATCAAATATGTATTCTAATCTGCTATTGGATAATAGCAATGCGTCGCCTCCGGTAACCAACACTTCCCTTATTGTAGGGTTATTTTTTATGAAGTCTATTGATTCATCAATGTCTTGCTTGGATGTATGCTTGTCAAAGTTGCCTATTAATCTTCGGCGTTGGCAGTGCCTGCAAAACATTGGGCAGGCATTGGTAACGTTAATAATCAGTTTGTTGGGATATCTTCTGGTGATTTTTCCTGAAGGATTTGACTGCTCTTCGTTCATCGGATCCAATTGTCCGGATTCATCGAATTCCTTAATGTCAGGAATTGACTGTAACCTTATTGGACAATGAGGATTGTCAAAATCAATCAGTGAAAAGTAATAGGGAGTTATTGCAAATCTGTATTTTTCACTAACCATTTTTATATTTTCATATTCCTCATCTGTAAGGTCAACATATTTTGCAAGCTCGTCTACATCACTAATACGATTTTTTAATTGCCATTTATAGTCGTTCCAATCCTTTTCGTTTGCATTAAGTTCTTTTAGAATTTTATTTTTATTGTTGAGATATAATCTTTTAGAAAATCCGCTAAATCCAGTTCTGACTTCTGATTTATGTATTATATCATCAATAGCGATTTTATCTAGTTCTTCTGAACGAATTAATGATTTTTTTCTATTGATGTTTATACTATCGACTCCATTATAATAATTTAAGTATAATATAATTATATTTTGTTTAGTTAAATATGTTTTTTGTTTTAGCAACCTTTTTTTGGTGATGTTTTGACCAAACATTTCATGGTTTGCGAATAGATATTTGAAAAAATCATGAAAGAAATATTAAAAAGTCACTTCCAGTGGAATTAATTTATTTCACCGTTTTTTCGCTTAACCAATTAAAATAAGAAAATAATCATTTCTTCAAGTTGTCTAAAACTTTGGAGCGATATATTCCCAGACTTCTTCAAAGCTGGTTTTAACACCAAGTTTGCTATATTCCTTTACAAGCGTGTTAATGTCTCTTTCGAGTAATTCCTTTGAAATCGGATTATCCAATACTACGGATTGTGAAACGTCAATGATTACCGGTTTTTCATCTAAATTCAGGATATTATAATTTGATAAATCCCCATGAACTAATTTTGCTTCATTTACAAATCTTTTTAGCTCAACCAATAGAATATTCCAAAATTCATCCGGGTTTTGTGGAGGTTGGTTTCTCACTGGTTGGGCAGGGTTTCCATCCTCATCTCCAATGAATTCAATCAATAAAACATTATTTGAACTGGTAATTGGTTTTGGAACATTAACTCCGGCATTGTGTAAGCGAGTTAAGTTTTTAAACTCTTTTGTAACCCAGGAATAGATGATTTTTCTTTTATTTTTTGTTTTGACGTTAAATCTCGGATCTCCTTTAAGGTAATAATCCATTTTTTTAAAATCAGATGTTGCAATCCTATAAATTTTAACTGCAACGAATTTTTCATCGTCAGTTATGCCGGTAAGCACATTGGCTTCTTTGCCGGTACTTATGGCACCATTTAAAATGTCAATGAATCCCTGATTGGCTAATTTGTATAATGTTTCTAAAGTAATTTTGTCAAAAATTTCATTTCCGGTCTTTCGTTCAGAATTGTCTTTTCTTCGCTTTTCGGAATGAATTTTTTCGTGCTTTGCATCTGCTTTAGCTACTTTAGGATCCATCAAAATCAAAAAAAATAAATGCTAAGACTACATTTTTAAGTAGCCTTTTCTTTCAAGCCAGTTGGACTCGGTTTTTGTGTATCTCCAAATTACATCTGCCTTTTCATCAGATTGGAAATCCCAAGGTTTTACTAGAATGACATCTCCTTCACGAATCCAGATACGTTTTTTCATTTTTCCAGGAATTCTGGTCATTCTAATATGTCCATCAGCACAACGGACTTTTAATTTTCCGTGTCCCATAATTTGTTCAACTACGCCAGGTATTTCTCCTTTTTTAGGAGTCCTTACTCTTCTATATTCTTGTTGTTGGTTGTTATTAGGCTTAGACAAATACTCTCCTCCAAAATAATAATATTATCTCCATAAGATTAAATTATTTATATTTATATGAATATATTATATATTAATTTATTGATTTTTTATGTAAGATGATGAATATGGGAACTGAATTTTTAAAAATTAAGGAATGCGATGAAGCTATTGACATTATTCAAAATTTATTTGACGAGAACTTAAAGCCCCAAAGTGAGGAAATTTCAGTGGATGAGGCTTATGGCAGAATATTGTTTGAGGATGTTTACTCCAGAATGGATTTTCCCCCATTTGATAAAGCATTAAAGGATGGATTTGCGATTCTTTCAAGTGACAGTTTTGGAGCGTCAGAGGAATCTCCGAACGCTTTGGAAGTCATTGATTTTCTGGAAGCCGGTTCCACCACAGATAAAAAAGTTGAAAAAGGAAAATGCATTGAAATCAGTACAGGTGCTGCAATGCCTGAAGGTGCTGATGCTGTCGTGATGGTTGAGTATGCTGAAAAGGAAGAGGGAATGGTTAATCTATTTACTACAGCAACACCTACTCAGGACGTTGCCAAAAAGGGTTCTGATATTGAACAGGGCAAATTAATACTTAAAAAAGGAGACTTTTTAAATCCTGGAAAAATTGGAGTTTTGCTCTCTCAGGGTTTTGAGACAATTGAAGTATATAAAAAGCCTAGTGTAGGAATTCTTTCATCCGGAAATGAGATAACCCTTCAGGGAGAAAATCTGGAATACGGCAAAATCTATGATGTTAATGGCGGAATGATTAAAAATGATGCAGTATCCTGCGGAAGTGACGCTCACTTTTTAGGAGTTATGAGAGATAACTATGATGAGGTTAAGGAAAAAATCGTCAATTCCCTAAAGGATGTGGACATTTTATTCTGCTCTGGCGGAACTTCAGCCGGACTGGGAGATGTATTGAAGCATGTTTTGGATGAACTTGGCGAAGTTTACATTCATGGAATTTCAGTCCAGCCGGGAAAACCAACAATCGTCGGTGTAATTGATGGCAAAATTGTAATTGGACTTCCTGGAAATCCGGTTTCAGCATTAATGATATTCAATGCATTTGTGGCTGAACCTTTAACAAAACTTGCAGGAATCGATAAAGACTTTGAGATGGAAACTCATAAGGGTAAAATAACTAAGAGAATCCACTCACAAGTTGGAAGAATGCAATACCAATTGGTTAAAGTTGATGGTGAAAAGATTCAGCCGATATTTAAAGATTCAGGAGCTATCTTCTCGTTATCTACTGCTGACGGATATGTAAAAATTCCAAAACTGGTTGAGTTGGTTGATGAAGGCGAGGAAGTCGAAGTTTATTTATTTAATTAAAATTAAAAATTTAAGATATAGGTGTAACTATGGATTATGAAGTAAAAGTAATTCCAGAACAAAAATTGGGAGTAATTAACTGCAAAACTCCAATTGAAGATTTAGGCATATTCCTTTCCATATTGATGGGTTGGGTTGATGCTGAAGAAATTGAAACCGATGGGGATCCATTCATTGTTTATTTCTCACCAAGACACGAAGTTAACCAAGGGGATGTTGTTTATGATGTAAGCATTGCAATAAAACAGGATGCTGAAGAAACAGACAGAATTCGTGTTGTGGATATGATTGAAAATAAGGTGTTGGCAGCAAGGCACTTTGGTTCAACTGAAAATATTATGGATACCTATGCGCAATTAGTCGAGGTTGCCCAAGCAAATAATTATGACATAATCGGATCTCCTAAGGAGGTTCTCATTAAAAGTTTCCACAATTGTGATGATGAAGATGAGTTTATAACTGAAATCCAATTGCCGATTATTGAGATGTAGGTGGTATTATGGCTAAAAAAGAAGTTGATATTGATGAAGAAATCGAAAGAATTGCTCGTCAATCCAATTTTAGAATTAGAAAATCAGAATATTCTTTTGATAAACGGATATCCAGATTGGATAACGAAATTGACAGGGTATTGAATCAGAAAATCAAAGAATTTGATGAAACTAAAAAATCAACTCAGGATTACCTTGAAATTGAGCATAAACATGATACAGTAAACAGATATAGAGAAAAATTGAAAAAAATCTAATTTTTCTCAAAACCTTTTTTTTTTAAATCAAAATTTATTCGGATTACTGGCCGACCACTCTTAGGTTATGAACCAACAATTTCGGAATGATGAATGACCCGTATTGTTTTACCTCACTGTTCAGGCCTTCAACCGTTTTCATTAATTCAAAAATATTTCCTGACAGCATTGCTTTATTGATAGGCTCGCCCAACTCTCCATTTTCTATTTTAAATGCATTGCTTGCTTCAACCGAAAAGTCTCCGGAAATAGGATTTGCAGTATGGGCTCCCAAAACGCTTGTTGTCAAAACCCCTTTATCAATTTCGGATAAATCCTTCATTTCACTAAATTTAAATTCCAAATTGGTTGGCGAAATTGAAGGTGCTGTGAGATATGATTCCCTTATTCCATTTGAAGTTGTTTCAACGCCTTCCGTATTTGCAGTGTAAATGTCATAAATAAATGAGTTTAAAACTCCTTCTTTTATCAAATCGGTTTTTTGAGATGCGCTTCCTTCTCCGTCACATTTTGATGTGCACATTCCTTTTTCAACTAATGGATTGTCTGTAATTGTTAATTCTGGACTGGTTATATTTTCTCCTAATTTTCCTTTCAAAATGGACCTTCCTCTGCTCACATTTTCCCCATCAAAAGCACCTAAAAATGTACTCAACAGTCCAATTGCGGCATAATAGTCAAGAACAACATCATAATCATTTGTTTCAACAGGTTTTGTATCAATCGAACTTTTTGCAAGATTGCATACTTCTTCAGCCAATTTTTCACCGTTCAAATCTAAAAATCTTGAAGACTGGGAATTGTATGCAGTTGCAATTTGCCCTTCTTTTTGAAGGGTTACAGATAAACCGATGCCAAATCCTGTTCCTCGATTTTCAATTGAAACGCCGTTTGAATTGACAATTAGTGATCTTCCGCCGCTTGCACTAAAACCGGAACCGGTTACTTCACATCCGCTATCGATAACTGTATCAATTGAACTTTTCAATAGTTCAACGGATTCGTCAAGGCTTAAGTTATCAAATTTGTTATCATAAACTTTTTTAACGTCCTTAACTTTTTCTGCTTCAGCAAAAGCGTAATTTTCATCAACTTTGGTCAATTTTGTGTTTTCAATAGCTTTTAAACCTGTTTCAGCTATTTTGTCCAAGTTTGATGTAAATGCAAAACCTTGTTTGTTGTCTTTTAATACTCTAACTGCAAGGCCCAATTCTATTTCTTCTTTTGCAAAGTTCAATTCCTCTTTAAGTGAATCCAGTTCAATAGTTTTTGTTTCATCAATAAAAATCTCGTAAGCATCACATTTATTTTCGATAATTCTTTTCACGTCTTCTGAAATTTCATATATCATATTATCACTACAGGGCAAATTTTTCAATGGCTTCAGCTACGCCATCACCAAAGTTTTTCTCACAAACGTATGTGCTAATCTCTTTAAGTTTGTCATCAGCATTTCCAACGGCGATTTTGTAACCTACTTCTTTCAGGAAATCCTCATCATTTTGGCTGTCTCCGATTGCCATGACATTTTCCATATTTATTCCGTTTCTTTCATAGAGATATCTAAGTGAAGTTCCCTTATTCACTCTCTTATCAGTAATGTGGAGTGCAAAACCGCTGTCATAAATTTCAAGTTGGTTTAAATATTTAAAATCGTTTAATGCCTCTTCCAGTTCTTTTTTATCAAGAGTCTTATAGAATACGGTTTCGGTTAGTCGGTACATATTGTCATGGGATGCATGCTTGTCGAATTTATCGCCCAGTCTTTCTTTCAGGTGTTTTTCTGCAGAACTGACAAAGTCTCTTTCAACCATTGTTTCAACTTCATTGTCATTTTCACCTTCTTTGAAGACGATTCCTCCATTTTCAGCAACCAGTCCTCCGCTGCAGCCTATTAGTACTTCTGCGGCATATGCATAATTAACCACGTTTCCAGTCACGATGGTAGTCGGAATTCCCTTTGATTCCGCCTTTCTTAAAGCTTCAATTGCGGAAATGCAAATCTTCCTTTCATTGTCAGTGATTGTTCCGTCAATATCTACAGCTATCGCTTCAATTGCCATATTATCACCTTGAATATCTATGGGCAATATTGCATGTTCCCTCTTTACTTACCATACATGCTCCGATTGGGTGAAGAGGATTGCATGCTTTTCTAAATAGTTTGCAGTCTTCAGGTCTTGCAAGGCCTCTTAAAATCGGTCCACAGATACATCCTTTTGGAGCTTCATTAACGTCCTTAACTTCAATGTCATATTTTTCACGGGCATTGAAGTCGCTGAATTCCTTTTTAACTTCAAGGATTGAATCAGGTATTTTTGGAAATCCTCTCCATTCTCTTGAACCTACTTCAAATACTTGATTCATCATTTCGACTGCAACTTCATTTCCTTCTTCTTTGACCGCTCTTTTGTATTCATTTTCAATTTTCGGTGTTTCATTGTGTATTTGCCTTAAAATCATATAAACTGACATTAATATGTCTAGCGGATTAAATCCTGCTACCGCTTGAGGAATTCCGTAATCTGTTGAGAAGTATTCGAATGGTTTGGTTCCAATAATTGTACAAACATGTCCAGGTTGAATTAAAGCGTTCAAGCTTGTTTCACCGGAATTAATTAAAAAATCAATCGCAGGCGGGATTAATCTGTGGCATGAGAGTACTGAGAAATTTTCGGGAGGGGTTGAAAGCAGCTCGGCAGCTGTTGTCGGAGCGGTTGTTTCAAAACCTGCTGAAATAAATGCAACATCATTGTCCACTTTTTCAGCAATTTCAATAGCCCTGTTAATACCGTAAACTACTCTGACATCTCCGCCTTCAGCTTTAGCATCTGCAAGGGATCTTTCAGAACCCGGAACTCTTAACATGTCTCCAAAAGTGGTAATTGTCACTCCTTTATCAATAAGTTCCAATGCTTCATCAATTTCACGGGATGGAACGACGCATACAGGACAACCTGGTCCGGCAATGATCTCCACTTCCTCCGGAAGCAGACTTCTAATTCCATTTTCCATAATTGTATGTTCATGAGAACCGCACACGTGCATTATTTTAACGGGTGTGGCTAAATCGTTAATCTTGTCCAATATCTTTTTTGAAATTTCTTTCATACTCATTTTAACACCGAAGTTTTAATAATTATATTTAAATTCGTATTGGTAATAAATATTATCTATGCCTTATAACTGAAGAAACTTTTTCTATTTGGAAATATCTGGTGTCATCTATTTCATATATGGAATATTCCTCATAGGCAAAATCAGAATAACTCTCTATTGACTTAAAATCTTTGAATTCAAATGCGGATATGCATCTGCAAGTAAAAGTAGAAAGGTTATTCCAGCAAATGTTTTCATTTTCATATTTTTTTGCCTCATTTTTCATGATATCAAAATTTTGTTGAGGTTAATGGATTGTATGTTTGTGAAATTTAATACATTTTGCTATTTTTCTGATTGTTAGTATTATATTATCAAAAACTTTCTTTCATGCTAAAATTTATACATTACCAAAAACAAAATAATATTGTATTAATTAAATTTCATTGTAAATTTTAAGGGAGAAATATGTTTAACAATAATAAAATTCTAGTAGTTATCCCTGCAAGAGGCGGTTCGAAGGGTATTCCTCGAAAAAATATTCGTTTACTTAAGGACAGACCATTAATTTCCTATTCTATCGATATAGCCAAATCTTCTGAGTATGTTGATGATGTTGTGGTAACTACTGATGATTCTGAAATTGCATTATTGGCCGAAAAATTTGGAGCAAGTGTGATTAGGCGTTCTGAAGAGTTGGCTGGCGATGATGTTCCACTTGATCCGGTTGTATATGATGCAATGATTCAAAAAGAAAAGCAGGCTTTTGATGAATATGACCTTATAATTACGCTTCAACCTACTTCCCCATTACTCAGGGTATCCACTTTAGATGCCGCAATTGAAAAATTTGAAGACTTTTCAATTGATAGTGTTTTGTCTGTTGTTGACGACAGGCATCTGAGCTGGGGATTTGATGAGAAGAATCAGAGGTATTTCCCGAATTATATTGAGAGAAAAAATAGGCAATACTTGCCGAAGGATTTCAGGGAAACCGGTGCACTTCTTGTTACCCGTAGGAATTTTGTCCATGAAAACTCACGACTTGGAACCAATCTGGACTTGATTGAAGTCAGCCGTGAAGAAAGTGTAGATATTGACAATTATGAAGACTGGTGGATTGCCGAGAATTATTTGCAGAAAAAACGAATAGCGATTGTTGTCAATGCTTATGATGAAATCGGAACCGGTCATGTTTACCGATGTTTGTCAATCGCTTCAAAATTGGTTTTCCATGATGTTTTATTTTTGATTGATGAACAGCGTCAGCTCGGAATTGATATTGTAAGCAACTATAACTATCCGTTCAAACTTTATGATGGTGAAGATGATTTATTTGATATCCTAAGACAATATTCTCCACAGATGGTCATTAATGACATATTGGACACTTCTGCAGAATATATTTCTCATTTGAAAAATGAGGGTTATTTTGTTGTTAATTTTGAGGATTTGGGAACAGGTACAGAAGTGGCGGATGTCGTGTTTGATGCATTATATGAACATGAAATAGGTGAAGACCATGTTTTCACAGGTCACAAGTACTATATTCTAAAGGATGAATTTTACTTCCAGCCCCAAAAAATCATCACTCAGGAGGTTCATAATGTCTTAATTACTTTTGGAGGAACAGACCCTAATAATTTTACAGAAAAGGTCATTGATTCAATTTTATCTACCAATTATGATGGAAGAATTAATGTAATTCTGGGATTGGGCTATGACGGGCTTGAAAGCCTGATTGATAAATATGAATCAAACCAGGCAATTCAGATTTATAAGAACGTTTCAAATATCAGTGAATTCATGTTCCAGGCAGATATAATATTCACTTCAGCGGGCCGAACAATGTATGAAGTTTGTTCTATCGGTGTCCCGACAATCTGTCTTTGTCAAAATGACCGTGAGGTTACACATGTTTTTGCAAACTCCAGCAATGGTTTTATAAACATGGGGTTGGGTGTTGCGGTTGAAAAACAGCATATCATAAATCAGTTCGTCGATTTGGTGAATGATTATGAGAAAAGAATCGAAATGAACAAGAAAATGTTGGATGTCGATTTAAAGGATGGATTTGAAAATATTTGGTCGATTATTCGTGAGGAATATAGGAAATTTGAACTTAAGAGGTAAATTATGAAAATATTTAACAAATACCCATATTTGATTGCAGAAATCGGGGTTAATTTCTATGATATTGCAAAAAAAGAGGGAATGTCAGATATGGCTGCGGCCAAATTCATGATTGATGAGGCAAAAGAGTGTGGAGTTGACGCAGTAAAATTTCAATCATATAAGGCAGATACAATTGCTTCAAAAAATTCTCCGGCATATTGGGATTTATCCGAAGAGCCAACAACCTCTCAATTTGAATTGTTCAAAAAATTCGATAAATTTGGTGTTGGTGAATATAGGGAACTTGCTGAGTACTGCCATCGTATTGGAATAAAATTTTTATCCACTCCATTTGATTTTGAATCTGCCGATTATTTGGATGAATTTATGGATGTTTATAAGATTTCCTCTTCCGATTTAACAAATATTCCATTCATCAAGCATATTGCAAGTAAAAACAAACCTATTCTACTTTCTACAGGTGCTTCAACTATAAATGAAATTAAACAAGCAGTAAATGCTATTGAAGAGGTATCTACAGTGGATATTGCAATAATGCATTGTGTACTTTCTTATCCTACATCTTATGAAGATGCTAATTTATTGATGATTAAAGATTTGGTCGAAAATTTCCCGGATTATGAGATTGGTTATTCTGATCATACAAAACCTGATAAGAATATGGCTGTTCTAACAACTGCCTACAATTATGGTGCTACGATCTTGGAAAAGCACTTTACATTAGACAAAAAATTGCCCGGCAATGACCATTATCACGCAATGGATCCAGATGATGTCATCAAATTCAGATGGAATGTCCATTTCATATCTAAGATCAACGGTATGAAAAACAAGCAGCCGTTAATCTGCGAGACCTCTTCAAGGCGTCAGGCAAGAAGGTCAATTGTTGCAGCAAGAGACATCAACAAAGGGGAAATAATTACAAATGAAGATTTAACATTTAAACGTCCGGGAACAGGAATATATCCTTCAAGAATAGATGAAGTACTTGGAAAATCTGCTAAAGTGGATATTTTGGAGGATACCTTACTTGACTTTGATATGCTAGAATAGATTTTGGTGTTTTAATGAGTGTTAGTGTTCATGATATCTGTGAAGTGTTTTTTGATATTGAAAATAAATACAATCTTAACTATCATGAAATTCAAGGATGTTATGCCTGGCAATTGATAAGGATGCATCTCTATTATGATATAACACGAAAGACACAAATATTCAATGCCCCTCAGCAGAAATCCTTGTCTCTTTTTGATAAGGTGAAAACATTTTTACCCTTTTTTAAAAATTCAGTGCTTAAAAATCCTTTCAATGGAAAATATGATAAGGATATCTTAATTTTTGACCATCCTCGAAAGGTAATTTTCAAAGGAGAATATTGCGATATTTACAGTAACTTTTTAGTTGATTTCTTAAGGGATGATTATTCCTTTGAGGTTTTGGAGTCTCCATACTTAAATAAACATTATACAAAGCCTCAGAACTATGTTCTTTTCACTGATGCAATTCAGTTGGGTTCATATATTCATAAAAAATTTAACAAGGTTGAATTCAGCGAAAGCGAAAAGGAACTTATTTTAAAAGTTCAGGGCGAGCTTGAGGCAACTTTCAACATTAAGCTGAATCTCAAGTGGATGTTAACAACACATATTTTAAATTTCCAATATGATTTTAAGAAATATGTTGAATTGTTTAAAAAGAGAAAACCTAAAATGGTTTTTGTTGTTGTAGCTTACGAAAATCATGCCATTGTGGCAGCAGCCAAATATCTGGGTATTGAAGTTATTGAACTCCAACACGGAACCATTACTGATTATCATTTAGGTTACTCTTATCCTAAAAAAACAAGATTGAATGGAGATATTCCATATTTTCCGGATAAACTATTGTCTTTTGGAGATTATTGGATGAATGAGGAAACTTCTCCAATATCTCGTGAGAATATTGTTCCCATTGGCTTTTCATACTTTCAGGAACAGTCAAAAGATTTTATGGATATTGACGTCATAGACAATCAGATCTTATTCATATCTCAGGGGGTCATAGGGAAATATCTCTCAAAATTGGCGTTTGAATTTGCAAAATCTCAGAAAGATTTAAAGATTATCTACAAACTGCATCCCGGAGAGTATGAGACATGGAGGCAAAATTATCCGGAATTGGTCGAAGCTTCCCAGTTTGATAATTTTGATGTAATCGATAACAGTGAAATTCCATTGTATAGGCTTCTGGCACAATCCAATTATCAGGTGGGAGCATTTTCAACTGCCATTTATGAAGGTTTAATGTTTAATTGCAAAACCTTCATTTTAGATGTTCCGGGTGTCGAATACTTAAATGATTTGATTGAAAAAGGCTATGTTTTTAAAATTAATGATGTTGATGATTTAAACAATAATCTGGACAGTTTTAAACCGACATATTATGATAAAAATTTCTTTTTCAAAAATCTTGATACAGAATTGCTGAAGGAAGTGGTTGATAATGGATGAATATGTAAAGTTCATTAAAAGAATGGGAGTAGTGGGTATTGCAAATATTCTAATATCCATTAGCGGATTGATTTTCATTCCGATTATTACCAAAAGCTTTTCAACCGCTGATTATGGTGTATGGTCTCAGGTAAACACTTTTGTATCGTTGGTTCCAAATATTGTGAATTTGGGACTCCCGTATACTATGGTAAGATTTTTGGCCGCTGAAAAGGATAAAACGATTATTAAGCAGTCTTTTTATTCGATGATGTTATTGGTTCTGGTATCGACAATAATCATGATTGTGGCATTGTTAATATTCTCAAATCAAATCGCCAATGCTTTATTTGATGGTAGTATGCAGATAATGTATATCGTTATTGTCATGGCATTTTTCGCTTGTTTGGATTTGATGCTGTTAAGTTATTTCAGGACATTTCAGCAAATCACACTCTATTCCACTTTTCTGGTACTGCAAACCTATATTGGTGTGGTATTCAGCATTATATTGACATGGATGCATCAGCCTATTGATGTGGTCGTTTTGGGACGTTTGTCAGGATTTTTCCTTGTATTTGTCGCAATGGCCATTTTGATAGTTCGTGAATTGGGATTTGCTACCAAACTTAAAAGCCTAAAAGAGGAATTAAAATTTGCTATTCCTACAGTTCCGAATAACGTATCGTCTTGGGTTGTTGATTCAAGTGATAGGATAGTTATCGGTATTTTTCTTGGATCCGTTGCTGTAGGATGTTATTCTCCAGGTTATTCCTTGGGAAATATTGTATTGATGTTTTTAACTCCGTTTGCAGTTTTACTTCCTGCCGTATTGCCGGAATATTATGAGAGGGGGGATATGGATAAAGTCGATACATTTTTAACTTATTCATTGAAGTATTATCTTCTGATTACCATTCCTGCATGTGTGGGTTTGAGTCTGCTTTCAAAACCACTGCTTTATATCTTAACTACAACAGTTATTGCAGATAGCGGATATATGATTACTCCTTTAGTGGCTTTAGGCGCGATGTTTATGGGAATATACGGTATTGTGAATAATATAATTATCTTAGAGAAGAAAACAACTATTTTGGCACATATCTGGATTGTTGTGGCTGTTTTAAATATCGTCTTAAATATTTTTGCAGTGCCTTATATCGGAATTTACGGTGCAGGAATTGCAACATTGCTTTGTTATTTCTTTGCATTTGTAGTGACAGTGTTCTACTCTAAAAAATACGCTAGATTGCCTTTTGATTATAAATCAATCGCTAAAATAATTATTGCATCAGTTATTATGGGTGCTTTTGTGATTATTGCAAATCCGATGGGAATTGTTAATATTTTAATCGTTGTTGCAGTTTCAGTTGTTATTTATTTTGCAGTATTGATTCTATTGAAGGGAATTGACAAGAAAGAAGTTAATTTAATCAAATCAATGATTTAGTGGAATTTTCCCTCTTTTTTTAATTTCTCATAGTGGTCAATATCACGATGTTTAAATACTTTGGCGGGATGGCCTCCAGCTATTGCATATTTTTCAATATCTTTCACTACAACGCTGCCTGCCTGAATAATCGCACCTTCACAAATCCTTACGCCGGGCAATATGGTCACACGATTTCCCAGCCACACATTATCTTCAATGATAACGTCTTTTGAGATGATTGTGTTGTCGTAAGGGATTGCATTTCCTTCATCATAATTGTGGATACTTGTTATTATCATGCATTCAATGCCTGAATGGAAATTGTCTCCGATAATTACATTGCCGTTTCCTTGAATTTTCATCCCATTAAAATTAACATTATTTCCTAAAACAGTGTTTGGTGTAACGTAACTTTCACCATTTACCTTGAAGTTATTCCCATAACTTTTTGCAACACTTTCACATCTATGTTGATATAATTTTTTCTTAATTTTGTTAAAAATCATTGTATCCAAAAAAAGAAATTAAATTTCTGCAGAACAATCTGCAGAATATTTGCTAAGTAAAACAGCACATTTGTCAATGGTTTCTTGATCTAATTTAATAGTACTGGTTTTGATTTTGTTTAACAGTTCTTCAATAAATAGGTCTTCATCAGTTAAAGGCATATTTATTACAACAACTTCATTATTAATAAAACCGACTAAGGGTTCAACAAAGCAATTTTTAATATTATTGTCGTTTAAGAAGTTAATTAAATCTTCACCCAAGGACAATGCTTTTTGTTTAATCTTATTGTCTTGAGAAAATTTAGCCTGTTTGGTGGTGTATCTAAATCTTCTTTTATTTCCATCAAATGGAACTTCTTCAAGTTTATCTTCATCTAGCTCAGTAGAACCAATCATGTTTAAGTTTTCATTTTCTGATTCTAGTCTAAGTTTAGGATTGTATTTTTGTGATAAAAGAGCATAAATTCCAGTTGGACCTACAACTACATGGTTAATGCCTGAAGATGAGGTAGGAGTGTCAACATTATAAAAAACATAATACTCATCAGAAAGGGTTAATAAGTGTTCTCTGATAATTCTTGTCCTTTCTTCAGTTTGCTTTTCATCACGGGTTTTATAAAGTCCGTAACAAAGCATTATCACTCCAATAAATATTGTAACAATTCCTATACCACTGTTTATAAGTAAGATTTCAATGATACTTATAAAGAAAATAGCGATACCGACAATTAAAACAATATTGTTTGTATCTAGTGCATTTACATCAAATCCGGGATCAGGATTATTAATTGAATTTTTCTCAGGAATTATATCTCCGTTATCAGGTTCGGCGATACTGATTTTGTCAAATATGCTTTCAGATGATTTTTTTGCTTTTTCCTCATTTGGATAATACTTATTCATGCTTTTGAAAAACTCGTTTTTAAGGAAATTCTTCAAAATATCGTAATCGTTTGTCTTTGGTAGAGCAAATTCTTTTCCAAATTTAGATAAAACTGCAGCAGGAATTGTAGTTCTTGCGGTTTTTGAGATATTTTCAGCAGCTTCAAGTTCTTGCTCCCTTTTTTCATCATCTGCAATTCTCAACATGCGTTCTTCTGAGAAGAAATCTCCAATTTTGTCAGTAAATGATTTTAAAGAGTGATCGGGTTCTTCATTTGTTAATTCTTCAGATGTTGGTTTTTCGGCTTTAGATTCTCTTCTAATGGCTTCAATTTCTTTTTGTCTTTCTTCAAGATATTTGTCTAATTCCTTATTCATTTCATTATCTAAATATCTTAAAGATCCTCCACAACTGTCACATTCGTAATCAAGTATGCTATCGCTACTTTTGATTTTATATTTTAATCCACAATCTTGGCATTGAACAATATATGAATTATCGTATTTGAATGAGTCAATAAATGAAGATTCAGTTATATTTTCACGATTAGAATAATCTTCTAAATATTCTAAGTCACCTGCACATGAAGAACACTCAAATGTTGCGATATCGTCATCATCATCGAGTTGGTATTTTGCACCACAGTTCTTACAGCATACAACTTTCATAATATCCTCTTAAAATTGCTTTATGATATTATTTTTTAATTTTTTTTATTATATATGTTTCTAATATTCATCAATGCATTTTTGGTAAATGCTTTCTATCTGCTTTTCAACCTTGTTCCAATCGTATTTGTTCTCTATTAATTCTCGACCAGTTTTTCCAAATTTTTCACATAATGAGTCATCGTTCAACAATGATTTCATACAATTGGACAAATCTTCTTCTTTAAATTCGCAAACAAGTCCAGCATTATCCTTTACCCATGTGTGGATATGATTGTTTTTTGTTAGAATTAATGGTTTATTGCAGGCCATCGCTTCCAGGCCGCTTGTGGTAAAGGACTCATATCTTGAAGGCATAACAAATATGTTGCAGTCAACCAATGCTTCAATTTTATCTTTTCCGGTTAATACTCCTGGAAATATGATTTTATCTTTTAGGTTGAATTTTTCAATTAGTTTAACAAGTTCCTCTTTAAATCCATAATCCCCTCCAACAATAACTAATTTGACATTGTCATGAGGAATTTGATTAAAACTTTTTATCAATAAATCAAGACCTTTTATTTCATGAATGCGTCCTAAAAATAAGATTATTTTGTTATTTTCATCAATATTATATTTTGTTTTGAATTTGCCTTTTGAAGGGAGATTATTATATTCATCCAGATTGATTCCCAATGGAACAATCTCAATTTTATTATCCAAAACGCCCATTTTCAAGTATTGTTCTTTTTCAACTTCTGTTAGGGCAAAAACCCTTGATGCATCATGCAATATGTCAAATCCCCATATCTTATCGAAAATGTCTTTCATTTTTTCTTTTTGAAAAAAGGGAAGTACCGATCCATGTGCCTGCAGTACATAAGGTATATTATTTTTTTTAGCATATCTATGGGTTGCAATTGCAAGGGAATGTCTGTGTTCATGTATATGCACTATATCGAACTTAGCGATTGTTTTTTTGATATGTTTGATTGAGGAAATTGGTGTGTCGATGGTTAGCTTGTTTTTAACGGTATTTGAGATATTTCTAAAATAAAATACTTTTATTCCATCAACATCAACATTATAGTTGTTTTCAAACTCCAATCTTTTATCGCAACTGTCGGTGGTATAAACGCTAACGTCATGTCCTGCTTCGAGTTGCTTTTTTGCAATCTGATAAGATGCATTGACCACTCCCCCATGTGCAAAACAGGGAGCGAATGAAGGCACAACATGTAAAATATTCATTTTAAACCCTTTCGTATATGTATACATTGTTAATATTTTTTATTTCCGTATAGTTTGTAACATTTTCCAGTATTTTATCTGAGATGTAATATGTGGCATTGCTTGAGTCAATCGTTTCCTCGTCACTGCTTTCTATGGCCAGAAGATTTTCGCCTAACCACCAGTTATATGCCCTTACATTATATGTGCCGATTGAAAGATTCTTATAATCCGGGTTTGAGTCAATGATATAATCCGAAACGTCTTCTATTGTTTTAAACTCATCGGTTTGTTCAAAAGTTAATGTAAAGGTGAAAGCCTGAATAATGAATAATGCTATCAATATTACTGGCAGTATATTTTCATTAATTTTGATGCGTTTGTTTATCGTGTCAATTGAAAGCAAAACAAAATAGATTACTGCCGGAAATATTGGTAAAAGATAACGGTTTACTTTAATGCTGTAATAGCTGAAGAAAATCAGGTTTGAAAATATCCAGGCTAGCATGAAATATTCGTTTTTGTTATCGCTGTCCCGGCCCATAAAGTAAAGGCCAGCCAAAATAAGCAATGTTGTAACTACTGAACTGATTCTTGTAAAGCTTAGGATTGCAACTATAAAGAATGCTAAAGGTATCAAATCCTTTTTTTCAGGTTTTCTTCTATTGTTGTACAGCCATAAAAGCATTCCAATAATTAAGATTCCAATGATTATAAAGGATAGTGGAGTAGGATTTTCTAAAATAGGATTTCCGTCAATTACAGTATGGGAATTTGAAATAAAGTTTAGGAAATTGGATACGTAATAGGTAACATCGGTATTGTATGCAGGATCAGTTTCTGAACCTTGGGCTCCGCTAATTCCGTTTGATATCTGTCCGCTGGCACCAAAATGGCCGCTGCCCATGATTGAAATGGCTCCCATCGTAATGATGACAAGAAGCAATCCAATGATAATCCCTTTTTTGATTTCTTTAAAATCTTCAGATTCCATTTTAAATCCTTTTTCATAAATATAATAAAGGACTAATGCAGGTAATGTTAAAATTACGGTATATCTTGTAAATATTCCTAAAATAACAAACAATATTGCATATTTGTAAAATTTTGGATTTTCTTTAATTGCAATGATTGAGAATAATGCAGTCCAAATAATCATTGAGACTGCAGGAATGTCTAAAGTCCCATTTGCAAGCCAGGTCAAATAAAGAGTCAATGATGAATAGATTATGCATCCGCTAAGGCTTAAGACTTCATTAAAATATCTTTTGAGTAAAATATAAAATCCTATATTTCCAAATATTGCAAAGGCTCCTGTTACTATGTATATTGCCAGATTGTCAACAAATCCCAGTCTGAAGAATATTGATGTTAAAAAGCATATTAATGGGGACAGATATATCGTTCCTGTTGCGCGAATGTTGACTCCTGTATAGTAAAGGGCATTGATAAGATAAACATAAACGTCGGAACAGTATATTCCAAAATTAGAGTTAAATATTATGTAATTTACAGTTAAAACAATACTGAATACTGCAATTATAATTAAGTAATAGTAATCTTTTTGGTTTAAATTAAAATCTTTCAACATTGTATCAATTTTTTGTAGTTTTAATAAATAAGCTTAAAATGACCCAAGAGCAAAGGCAACAAATGCTATCAGCATCCCTATTTTCAGATATTTTGAGGATTTTGCAGCGGTTTTTTCATCTTGTGATTTGATGATTATAAATGCACAGTATAGGAATAATATTACTGCAATTGCTATTATGATTAAGTAGATTATTCCAAATATATGGTAAAAGTATAATAATGGGCATAATGCGCTGTCAACGATGATCAATATTGTGGCCATTAATGCCGGAATTTTGGTGCCTATCATTATAGGTAAAGTTTTTGCCCCATCTGCCTTATCTCCTTCAATATCTTCTATATCTTTAATGATTTCACGTGCAGTTGTCATTACAAATGCAAAAAACCCTAAAAATATTGAAGTCATTATGATGTTCGGATTGTTTATACAGAATCCTCCGAATACGAATCCGAATCCGGTCATAAAACCCACGGCCAAGTTTCCAATCAGGGGGGCTGATTTCAATTTGTATGCGTATAAATAAAGTACAACATCAGCAAACAACACAATCATAAATGGAATCCAGTTGTCAGTTAGGTAGCTGATTAGGAATCCGCATATTGTACCTGCTAAAAATAGGAAATATCCATAGTTTCGGCCTGCTTTAAGTGAAATCCTGCCTGAAGGAATAGGCCTTTCAGGTTTGTTTATTAAATCAATGTTGTAGTCAAAATAATCATTGATGACATTTCCTGCTGCGGTTTCAAAAAACACTGTTATCATCGCAAGTATAACGGGTATGCTCAGTGTTTTGTCTATTAAAGCAACTAGAATAATGGATATGGCGCCCATCAATGCGTTTCCAGGTCTTAAAATTTCAATATAGGGATTCATTGTACTTCCTCAAGTAATTGTGCAAATTTTTTTGCAGTATTCTCCAGCGAATATTCCTCAGCAAATTCATTTCCACAATAGTTTAAATCATTATTATTATATTTGATGTAATAATCATAAATAGCTTTTTTACATTCATCAACATTTGATACATGATATCCAATGTTTGTTTTTTCTATCAAATCTTTGAGAGAACCTTCTTTATATCCAACGGACAATATTGGTTTTTTACATCCGATACAGTCATAGACCTTGCCTGGAATGAACATCTTTTCAGATTCGTCCATCCATGAGATAAGCAATAGGATATCAGCGTTCATCTGATGAGTTAAAACTTCACTCTGTGTCACTCTTCCATGAATATTGACATTGTCCCTGATGTTATATTTTCTGGAAAGCTCCTCCAGATTGGTCTCATCTCCATAAAAATCAACAATGATGTTGTCGGCATCAATTTTATTTTCATTGACCAACTGATTTATGCTGTCAAATAATATTGAAGGGTCTCTTTTACCGCTATAGAGGGATCCTGCATACATTAATGTCAATCTTTCATTATTTTTTGTCTGTTTTATTTTTTCAAAGTCTTCAGGGTCAAAACCTGATACAACCGGAGCGATTTTTTTATCCGGATGGATTTTTTCAAGAGTTTGTTTTGCCAGCTGAGTGGTTGTGGTCAAGACATCAACGTTTTCAAATGTTTTCATTTCCAGTCTCTTTTCAAAAAATTCTCTGATGAAATTATGATTGACATAAGGATTTGAATTCCACAAATCCCTTAAATCGGCAATCCAGGGGATATCATATTTCTCTTTTAAATCATGCGCTATTATATGTGAGGTAATTGGTGAAGAAGTGGACAATATTGCATCTATCTTTTCATTTTCAATAATTTCGCATGATGCCTCTATTGCGGGCTTTTTCCAATATTTCATGCTGTCTGGATATGCGAATATCTCTCCGGCAAGTGAAAGAGATTTGGATATGAATTTGTTTGTCTGGTCTCTGCCACTCACTTCCCGTTTTCTGCCAGTGTTGTTTGATTTTGGCATAAATCTTGAAATCATGTCCTGATAATCGGTTTCAACAACCTTGACGTTATCTAGCTTGACGGTTTCGTTTGAAGTTCTGGGCACGATTACAATAGGCTGCCAGCCGAATGACGGCAGATATTTTGCAACTCCCCTCAATCTTTTTGATGCAATTCCAGTATCATGATTATAATTGAATGCAATATAAAGGACTTTTTTCATGTTCAAATCACTTAAATTTTCTATATTTAATTTTTTCATTGAAATAATATATATTTAACTATGTAAAACTCTGTTTTGCCCATACTTTTATATATGGATAGATTTAAAAATATAATTTGAAGTTTAATTTTTTAAAAAAGCCATTTTAACTTGATATTTGGTGCAAATATGAGTTTAGAAAAGTATTATCTTAAATTGCCGGATTTTATAAAATTCAATCCAAGAATTTTGAAATTGAGTTTTGACATTACCGACAGGATTAACAATTCTACAGGTGTGTCCACCCAGGAATTCCTTTCGCAATTGTCTTCTCCGGATGGGAAGCTTAATTTCACTAGCACTCATCTCAAATTCCGAGAACTGTATGTTGAATTGCTCATTTTCATTGACAATGTCTGCAACAAGTATGGGCTTGACTATTGGTTGGGTTTCGGCACACTTCTGGGTGCGGTCAGGCATGGAGGGTTCATTCCATGGGATGATGATATTGATTTGGTAATTTTAAGAAAGGATTATAATAAATTACTCGAAGTGCTACCAAAAGAACTGGTTAAACATGGTTTGGATGAATCCTGCGGATTGACATTGCTTCTTGAAAACAGAAAAAATTATTTCAAAGATTTTAATAATGTATATGAGGTCAGGGACATCGACGGAAATCTCCTCGTCGACGGCAAATATAATTTTCTGCAGGTTGCCTGGTTAAAGCCTTATGTTAAGATAGACATTTTTCCTTTTGATTTTATAGAGGATGACAAGGTAGATGGGATTTACAATAAGTTTGCTCCAATTCAGTACAAGTTCTATGATGATCTGTTGAATGATAAGGTAAAATTCTTTGATGAAATTGACTCCGTTCGAAAAAAGGCAGGATTTACAGATCTTAAGACAAAACAATTCTCAGATACTATTGAAGGGGTTCCTCATTGGAGAATAAGAATCTTTGATTACGACAAAACATTTCCATTGGACAAAATAGAGTTTGAAGGCCATGAGTTCAACTGTCCTAAGGACTGCAGCCATCATCTCAATGTCATGTTCGGGTCAAGGTATATGGAATATCCGAAAGTCATCTATAATCATGATACATTGAAACTGCTTGAAAGGCAATTCGGTTCAAAATCTGAAATGGATAATGATTTTGATAAGGCTATCGACTTTCTAAAAAATATAAACGAAGATTTTGAGTAATCTTGTTTTTAATGTTTTGAACCTCTCCGACCTGTTGAGGTCGGAGATTCTTAGGTAATCCATTTTTATGAATGGAAATATTCTAAGCTATCCCCCAGGTCCCCTAGGTTGTTTTTTTTTTTAGTGTTTTTAACCCTTCATTTAAGATGTTGATTGCGGCATTGTGGTCTCTTTCATGTTGTGTGCCGCATTTTGGGCAATTCCATTCTCTATCGTTTAGGGTTATGTCGTTGTTTTTATAGCCGCATTTATGACATGTTTTTGTGGAAGCGAACCATTGGTCGATTTCAATGAATGTTTTACCGTATAATTCTGCTTTGTATTTTATTTTTTGTTTTAGTTTATACCATCCGGCATCATGAATTTTTGGACTCAGATTATGGTTTTTTAGCATTCCTTTGATATTTAATGTCTCCATTACGATTATATCGTATTCTGTGACTAGTTTTTTGCTGATTTTGTGGTAAAAATCGTTTATTATGTCGTTTCTTTTGTGTTCTAGTTTTTGTAGTTTTTCTACGGCTTTTAGGTAGTTGCTTCCATATGGTGAGGATTCAAATCTTCGAGATATTATTTTACGTTGTTTTTTTATTTTATCATCTAAATCGCTGGTGTCTGGTTTGGCTATCACCTCTCCCGTCGATAATGTGATATAATTTTTTAAACCAACGTCAATTCCCACTGATTTGCCTGTTAATGGAAGTGGATCTATTTGTATTTCTAACTTGTAGGTTATTGTTGCATACCATCTTCCTTTGTCATATATGATGGTTACGGTTTGTATTCTGCCAAGTATTGGTCTCAGACCATGTAATTTGATGAAACCGTATTTATTTAACCTTATATACTTGTCTTGGATTCGTATGCTGTTGTTTACATTTTTAATGGTGAATGATTGTACTGGATTTTTTAATGTTTTAAGTTTTGGTTCACCTGATAACTTTTTATCATGGTGTTGGTATGCTCTTTGTAGGCGCTCTGTGGAGTCTTGTAGAGCAGTAGAGTCGATTTCATACAGAAATGGATTTTCATGCTTTAATTCACGCAGACAATTGTTATAAAAGCTTCGATTTATCTTAATTTTTTCATCCTTTGATTCAGGATAATTTTTATCGATTATTTTGTTGTGAATTCTTGCTTGTCTGACTTTTTGTCTAACATTATT
>NZ_JBGVFE010000001.1:0-36823 GCF_045120835.1 Methanobrevibacter sp. | reverse complement strand
TAGTTGCTTCCATATGGTGAAGATTCAAATCTTCGAGATATTATTTTACGTTGTTTTTTTATTTTATCGTCTAAATCGCTGGTGTCTGGTTTGGCTATCACCTCTCCCGTCGATAATGTGATATAATTTTTTAAGCCAACGTCAATTCCCACACTTTTACCTGTTAATGGAAGCGGACCTATTTGGATTTCTAACTTATAAGTTATTGATGCATACCATCTTCCTTTATCATATATGATGGTTACGGTTTGTATTCTGCCCATTATTGGTCTCAGACCACGTAATTTGATGAAACCGTATTTATTTAGTCTGATATACTTGTTTTGGATTCGTATGCTGTTGTTTACATTTTTAATTGTGAATGATTGCACTGGATTTTTCAATGTTTTAAGTTTTGGTTCGCCAGATAACTTTTTATCATGGCGTTGGTATGCTCTTTGTAGGCGTTCTATGGAGTTTTGTAAAGCAGTAGAGTCTATTTCATACAGAAATGGATTTTCATGCTTTAATTCACGTAGACAATCGTTATAAAAGCTTCGATTTATCTTAATTTTTTCATCCTTTGATTCAGGATAATTTTTATCGATGATTTTGTTGTGAATTCTTGCTTGTCTAACGTTTTCTCTAATGTTATTGCTAACAAAACGGGAAGCTCCAAAAGCATCCCAAAAAGCAATCTTCATATCCCAATTAGGATTAATACGACACTTACAAGTCATAACATCAACCATTAAAAACACCTTTTCACATTAAATCTATAAAAAAAACTCCAAATTTAGGAGATTTTAATAAGTAAACACTCTACAAAAAGCATATATGATTATAATACATATATAAAGAAAGTGAGAGAGCATTTGAAAACTAATCAATATTAAAAAAAAATATGAAAAAAATATGCTCCTCTTTTTGTGAAATTCATCTCCAACCTAAAGAGGTCGGAGTATTCTTTCACATATTAGATAAAAAAGGAAAAGATAGATTATATCATTCCTGTTACAAACAAAGTCAGATTTGCAATAGTTGCAGAACCGAGGTAAGTTCCGGTAATAACAATAAAAGCAACTATGATTCCTCTCCAACCAATCTTTTTAAACTCTTCCCAATCCTTACCGATTGAAATACCAACATAACCTAAAAATGCGGTACAGATTGTAGTCAACTCAACATTGGAAACATAATGAGCCACTAAATCAGCAGTTGGCATACCTGGAATCGCAATAAGCAAACCTATAATACTTATAAAGACAATTGAGGGTATATGGATTGGAAAAACTCTTTCAAGAGCCATACCCACAATAGTAACGATTGAAATAATCATCATTCCAATAAATGTGTCAATTAATGGAGTGTGATACCCGACAAAATTTCCAACAGTTACAATGACTGAAAATGCTAAAAGCAATGTGGCCCATCTTCTAAGCTTACCTAAACTTAATCCATCTGAATCATCATCTTTTGCCGCATCAGGAGCATGATCATTACCATCATCAATATGTGCATCCCCTTTACCTAAAATTGGAGATAACCACTTGTACAATTTTTCCGCAATAGGCAAGGAAATAAAAATACACATGTAAATTCCCAGACAGAATGAAAGAATATTACTGCATCCTGCAAAAGCTTCCAATTGAGTGGCAATTTCAGGGTGCATATGCACTAACGGGACCAATGCAGCGGCATTCATACTTGCACTTCCTATACCTGATGCCATTGCAAAGGCATAGGGATGAAATGGTATGATTGAAGTACATATGCTTGACAATAAACTTATGAAAGGAGTTCCAATGATTGATCCTATAACAAAAATGGCTAAAACTCCCCGTGCCTCTGGAGATTTGAAACCGTATTTGTCTATGATGATTCCCAGGTTAGGTTCACGGCAAATGGAACTTGCCATACCGATGACTTCCCTTCTAAAGCCTAAAAGCAAAGCAACGGGCAATGCTATAAGAGTGCCCAAATCACCTAAAAGCTGCAAGAGCAATGCCGGACCCACTTTGAAAATAGCGGAAATGGATTGGCCACTTGAAATGGCTAATTTAGCAAGTAAAACACCAATTAGCAGAACCATTACTCCCTCAGCTACTTTGGCTTGCTTAGGACCTATAAACTTAACAGATTTAATTAAATAAAGAGCTAATCCCATAACTAAAGAGTAGATTAAAGGCAATAATAAGAAACTGATGGTGTCCGTTATCTTAATATTTATAACACCAATAGCCATTGAAATAATGACTATAATCAATATAGTAATATGTAGTTTATTCTCCTTCCATGGCGGAATATTCTTAATGGCCCTATCCACTTTCCGCCTATATCTGTATTGTCTATACCAGTATTTTCTTTTAAAGAATTGTGAATGACTTTTAGAAATAAAATCCACCCCATAGTTTTAAATAATACCTTATCAAACAGATTCCTCATTATCAGTTGATTCATCTTCAGTTGCATATGCACAAGCAAAAATATATACTCACTCTTTTTGAAAAGATATTTTATTCCTAAATATCCGATATTTCATATTAAATTTTAAAAATATGAAATAAAATTCATTATTTACATATAAATATTTAATAGTGGTACATATATAAAAATTTACATATAAGAAAGTTTTAAAAGATGCTGATTTAGAAATTGACAGGTTATCAGATGCTTTAAAAATTAAAAATGAAGAAGTATCTGAAGACTTTATCCTATATAAGACAAACAGTAATATACTTAAGGAGCCAATTGAAAATCTAATGGCTAAAAACGATTTGATTATAAATCTTTATGACAATGACGATGAAGATAATCTTGAATTAGTTGATTTTAAAGAAAAAACAGCCCATCTAATATACCTTGGAAGGAAAAATCGAAAACAAAAAAGAAGAATTTAAAGAGAAATAATGTAGTAAATAACCATTATCTCTTCTTTTTTAATAAATACGAACATTTCGTATAAAACTAATAAAAAAGTTCCGATTCTTATAGTTTCACCACCGAAACTCTCATGAGAAATTTATTTTCTAAAACAAAAAGAATATAATAATAAGAATAGGGTTAAACAAACCCTAAACCATTATTAAAATTAGAAATTCAAATTGAATCCTAACAAACATCCAATAATAATAGTTAATTGTTTTAATATATAAAAGTTTATAAAAAATCTAAAAGTAATACTTTATATAAAAAAAGTAATAAATAATAGTACTCTGGAACTGATAAAAATTTTTACAAATTAGGAGTAATCAAATTGATTAAACAGACATCCAAATCTTTTATCCTCCTAAGGAAGGTGAGTTGATGGTAGAAATGCTTCTTGACTGCATTATTTTTTTAGCAGCCACTTATATTCCTACCTACATTGGCTAAGAATATAAGAAGCATTTTTCTAATTGACGAGGGATATGAATCAGATCTAGGTTGACAGTTTTCAAGGTGAGGATTTCTAAAAAATGAACTTCAATGAAGTGGAATTTTAATTTGTGACATTATTTGACTAATTGACTGAATTAATTAGAGTGGATTTACCAATCCACCATACCATCACCCACCAATAATGAAAACTAAATGTCCTAACCGTATTTAAAAATTTTCATAAATAAGCATATTCTCATTAGAAATATTCGTCTGGTATTTTTTATGCTTGATTGCAGCCCATTATAAATATGTTGTTTGAATTTGTCTGTGATTGAACCAAAATAATTTGATCAGGAGGGTGCTTTTTGAATATTCCACTTTTTTATAAAGCTATTTTTTAAAATACTAATAATATGTTATTTTTTTAAGATTTAAAGATGCAAGTGAGCACTTACATTCGAAAAACTTTATATATGGTCTTTAATAGAGTAAATGGTGAGACGACAAGTTTCCTAAAAAATCTAAAAGGTAATTTAAATGAAAAAAATAGCAATTCTTTCAATTTCATTATTAATGTTAATTGTCGCTGTTGGCTGTGCTTCAGCCACTGACATTAACGGTACCATTGATGATTCCATCCACACAAATCATCAATGCGCGATAGACGAAATAACCAATACCACACCTGAAGCTGCTGCGGATGTAAATGTGGTTGCAGACAACTCCAACACTTCCGCCGTTGCAGGTGAAACTCAGACAGTCCAAAACGCAAATGTCGTTAAAGACAGTCCAAAACACATTGACACAACTCCTGAAAAACAAACTTCCCTTAAACACATTGACACAACCCCTGAAAAACAAAATTCCCTTAAAAAAGACATTGCAAAATACAACAGGTTCTTTGATAAAAACACTCATAAAAAAATTGGCGACGGCAAATCATACTCTGCAAAGGATCTTGTTTTAGAAATCTACAGACACTATTCCCCTGAAGACACAGTGATAATCGCAACCAACGTATTGAGGGACCATGGGTTCAAATTATCCTTCAGTGAAGTGCAGGCCATGATGTATCAGATGATTGACGGAACACTCTACACACAGAAATATGAAATGAATTCCACATATTATAAAAACGAAATGCAGAAAGCCCAGGATTTCCACAAGTCAATCACCAGTGAAGCCAAAAAATACAGTGAATTATTCACTAAAAAGAACGGAAAAACATTTGTTTCACGTCCTGACTGCCATTACTGCTATCTTGATTTGATTGTAGAAGTATACAGACATCATTCCAGCGTTGATGAAACAATATTAATTGCAACCCATGCACTGCAAAACTGTGGATACAATGTTACTCCGGCATCTGTAGAAGACATATTAAATCAGATGGATCATTATTCCTTAAAAACTGAAAAAGGCCAATTGGATTCCTATCTGTACGCTACATTAATTGATGTTGTGAAATTTGGACATGACAGTGGTAATAGCAATGCATTTATATTTGCTGATAATTTGTATGAAAGAATGAATCTATAGTTATATTTTTAATTTACTCATCCGGGAGTTATTCCCGGATTATAATTTTAAGATTTTTGTAGAGAAGATTTTGGTAGAAACATTAAAATTTTAAAAATAGTGAATTAATGTCTTATTGCAGAGAATAATCTCCGTAATTCCTAGACATTAAATATAATAGATTTTGCGCCCAATAGAGGTTTACTTTAAAAGTAACTCCCATATATTATTATATGATTGGCTAGAATATATAAACTTCATCGATTTTAATTGAAGGTAATTAAATTGTAGCCGTCTATGGGGAAAAGGCCTCGCGAAAACCGGAGTTTTCAAAGACCTTCATCGACTTGTTTTTATATAAAGAAACCCAAAAATAACACGAACAATTCGTATAAAACGTATGATATTGTTCGCAACCTTATCGATTCGAACCACTAAAACTCTGATACAAAATTTATTTTTCACCGATTATAAAATTTAGGATACCCTATACGGATAAACCCCCTTTGTATCATATTCATTTTTTAACCATAATCTTAATATCGAATCAACAATTTGATATTTTCGTTCATCATTAATCTCTATTAATCCTATATCCTGCAATTTAACTAATGGTTTAGAAAGTGTTCCGGAAGTAATATTTAGATTGTTAGCAATTTCAACACGTTTTAAAGGATTATCTAATAGTTGAACAATGATTTTTTGTTCTGGGAAATTTAATTTATCCCACATGCTCTTTAAATGAATTGCTAAATATGGGAGAGCTTTATAAAACTCTTTTTTAACAACTTCTTCAGTTAATAGTTTATCTGAGGACATTAATCTTGCAAAGGTATTAATGTAAAATGGAACCCCTTTAGTGCATTTATAAAATCTATCATATCCATCATCACTAAATTCTAGAAAATCCGCCCTTTCTTTCAGATAGTTTTTAGTTGTTTCATATGAAAATGGGGATATGTCAACTGACAACATCCTACCACCAAACGCCCCATTCTTTCCGGCAATATCTTCAATTAATGAGTCTTTAATACTCATAATTCCAGTAAACATGTAAGCTACATTTTTTTGTGATTGTACAATACTTCTCAAAAACCATAAAAAGTTATTATATTCATCTAAATCCTTAATAATTTGAAATTCATCGATGAATATGAAAACCCCTTTCAATTTATCTTCATATTCTTCATAAATTTTTTGAGGTAAATCCATGACAAAACTAGCTAATTTAGAATAATTATCTTTTAATCCTGGAATAGGTACTGGCACATTTTCATATGAAATAATTTCTTTGATAAGTTTGATATCATGTGTTTTAACATATTTTTCTATTTTTTTATCAATTGTTTTCAATCCGAATTCATTGCATGCATTTATTAATTCCTTATATAATAATTCCATGAATGCCTCTCTTGTAAATTCGCCTTTTTGATATTTATCAGAAAGTGACAAATCCATATAAATTACCAAATATTCATCTTTAAAATCATTTTTCAACTTATTCATTAATGCAGTTTTTCCAACGCCTCTTATACCAGTTAAAAGTATTGTTGGTGTGGATCCATATTGAGAACTATCTAAAATATTTGTTAAGAATTCTAAATCTTCTTTTCTATTATAAAATAATGCATCATCAAGATTATTTTCTGTACCCCAAGCTATCGCCATTTTTATCACCCATAATGTAATCCTATTTGAATTATATAATATTATATATTCTAAATTGGATTATATAATACTATGTAATTCAATTTGAATTATATAATGTAAGATAATGAATTTTACATTATATGTAATTAAATCAATTTACTTGAAACATGATATCTCAGTAAACATTATCAACAAAATTTAACAATACTTTAAACGGAATTATTTGAACTGAATACGAACATTTCGTATAAAACTTATAAAAAAGTTCCGATACTTATCAAAATCGGGCACTAAAACTCTGATACAGAATTTATTTTTTGGTAATTATAAAATTTTTGAAATACTCACAAAATCTATTTATTGGATAATTAATGGGTAAACTAATATAATTAGTTTAAACAAATAGTTATTCATGAGCGAAATGGATATTAAATTCCCAGAGTATATTACTTTTCCGAGAACTTTTGAAAAGTAATATAATCCGGAAACTTATTTGTATTTTTTTTAACCATGAATATTATTATGTTTAAGACATGTAAAAATTAATAACCATATTATCTAAAGAATAATTGCAAATATTTTGTAATCTAAATGAGCAAATATATTTCTCGTAAGAATTATCCGATTAAGAATATTTCACATTTTGAATGCTGAATGGGTATTGAAAAATAATCTATATTAATTTTAAAATCCAAACTATTTTCATGAGAAAATTTTTGAAGTTTGCATTGAAATCACAATGGAAAACACTATTGATTATTTTGCTTTTAGTGATTCTTCAAACTATTTTTCAAATAGAAATCATTAATATATTCGGTTCCGCTTTAAAAGACCTTAAAAGCGAAAAGATAAATCTGCTTTTTGATGACGGAACATTAATGATAATATATACAATACTTTCAATGATTATACTTTATGCAATTTCTTTTCTCTCAACCAGAGTTTCATCAAAAGCAGCTTACAGCACACGAGAGAAAATCTTTCATATTTTAATGAACTTGCCTGATGAAGAAATAACCAAATTTAAAATCACCGGTCTGATTTCAAGATCCACCAGGGGAATGTACTCCGAACAGGGATTCATAATACTAATGCTTCAGCATTTCCTAATAATTCCATTCGTATTTATAGCAATCACTATTGAAATAGCATTCATCGATAAGATTTTTGCAGCTCTCTTTGCTACATTTACCATTATAATATCTATAATTTTAATTTTAAGATTAAAGCAGATTACAGACATATACTTTAAGGCTAAAAAGACATATGGAAAACTTAATGTGTTATTCATGTCCAAAATCACAAATTTAGCCAATAATATCCCATTTAAAAAACATGAAACTGAGGATGAGTTTAAAAAGGCGTGTGATGATTCTTATGATAAAAACATCAAATATCAATTAAGCCAATATTCCCTCGGCCCTGTATTGTTATTGGTTTTGGATGTTGTTATTGTGATTCTATTGGCAATGATGTGTTCCGGATTCCATATAGGTTTTGAAGCGGAAAGTGCAATTGATTCGGTGGTCATAATACAATATCTATTATACTTTTTGACCACATTGGCAGTTGTTCCGACCCTAATTGAGAGATGGCCCCGTTCATATGCCACTTCCGTACGTCTGGAAGAGGTTCTGACTTTAGAAGATAAGATTATAAGTCGAAATGCAGATAATTTAAATAGAATAGAAATTATTGAAGAAGACATTGGAAAAGATGAAAATAACATATTTGTTGACAGACGGGAGATTATTCGAAAATTCAATAAAGTGTTAAATCAACACAGGATTAAATCAATAATTTCAATGATTCTGCTTACCTTATCCACATTGTGCCTTGTCTATGCCCCTAAAGTTGCAGGAAATATAATTAACTTAATAGTAAGCAATACGAACTATTCTCATGATGCATATATTTTCACAAGCATTGCATTATTGTTCGGATTGTATTTAATAGGTAATCTGTTAAAATTACCATCAAATCGTTTTATGATTTTTATTGGAGAAGAAATAGCCTATAATTTAAGAATGGAACTGTTTGACAAATTGGATATTATCGATTCAAAATTCCTTCAGCAAAACTCTAAAGGACATATCTTTTCCAGAATAAACAATGATTTGATGAATATCAGAGAGTTTATTACAATTCATATTTCAGAGATCTTTGCACAATTCCTCTCCATAATTTTCGTAATCATACTGATACTAACAACCGACTGGAGGTTAAGCCTGATATATCTGATAGCCTTACCGATTTATATTGCCTGTTTTTATTCGTGTGATGTCAAATCCAAAAAGCCCTATGAGAATCATCAAAAACAGTTGGGACGTATGATGAGCTATTTTGAAAGAAGTCTAAACAATCGAAATCAATATCACGAAAAAGGATTTGAAAAAATCAATGAAATTGTATCTGATAATTTCATAAAATCCAGGAATATTTCTAATGTTTTACTACCGACAACAACCTTTTTGACAAATATAAGCAATATTACAGTTTATATTATAGGTTTTTACTTCCTGGTGTCCAATGAAATACAATTAGGTACTTTATTGGCAGTTATTATTTATGGGCAATTGTTGACAAAACCTTTTAAAAAGGTAAGTGCTTCAATAACTACTCTTGAAACCTCATTTTCCAGCATTAAAAGAATATTTGAAATAATCGAATTTCAAGACAATGAATAGGTTATTGGAAACAAGACATCTTTTTAATATTATCTAGATATTGACAAAACACCAAAAATACGAATAATTGTCTCTTTCAAAAACTTGTGTGATTTGAATTTTCACTAGTTTTTGAGTCACGAAATTTTTTCGTTCTATTTTTTCTTTATTTTTAATTTAAAAGCAGTAAAATTAATATATTAAGTGGAGCTAATATATTAATATGACCAATATCAAAACAAAAGCTCCATATGAATATATGGAGTCAAAACAATTTAAATTTTTCGATTTTGTACCTGAGTTTTTTGAATTCTGTGAATATGATGATCTTTCCCGTTTTGGATGTGAATCCATTGATAATAATTTGATTAGACTTGAAAAACATGGCAAAATTTTAAGAATAGAGTTACTATTTGTCCAAGTTGTAAGTCAAAAAAATCTGTTAAAAATGGGACTTATGAAAGAAAACTAATTTTTTTAAGAATGGGGGAACAAATTTGTACTATTCAAAAGTATAAATGCAAAAAATGCGGTAAAGTATTCTACACTGATTTGTCATCAATTGTTTATCCAAATTCTAACATAACATTGCCAGTTATTGATTGTATTGAAAATTTATATCAGATTTATGGTGCTAGACTCCATAAAATACTATTCGACTTAAAAAAACAACACAACATCGAAATCTCACATCAAAGCATAGAAAACATATTATTAGCATCCAATTATCAATTTAACTATCAAAATTGGACTTATTCTGGTTATTACCTATTTGACAGTCTTTGGGTTAAAATCAAGGGAATTTAGAACTACCTTTTAGCATTATTCGACGTTAAACTGAATACATTAGTTTCCGTCAAATTGGTCGAATCAGAAGATTCCAAGACCATTTATCAATATTTAAACGAATCACTACGCAATCAAAAGAAAATATCAATAGGAACAGACTTAAAACACGAATATCGAGAATCAATAGACAAATTAAAAGTAAAACATCATTTCTGCAAATTTCACGTAAAACAAAACATGAAAAGATTTAAAGACTATTTCGACAAAAACGAACTAACCGATGAAGAAAAAGAACTATTAACTGATTTAAAACAAGACATTTACAAAATTAGATGCAAAAACACTTAAGGATGCTAAAAAACTATGTGATGCACTAATTGATAAAAAATACCCAAAAAACAAGTTCACAGATAAAATCCTATGGAAATTCATCATTCCATACTTTAAAAAATTAACGACACACCTTGAAAACACAAATATTCCATCAACGAACAATAAAATCGAAAATATATTCCAAAAAATATTCCCAAAACACATAAAAAGAACAATGAAAATATAATTATGTCTTTTAAGCCGATTTATGCTAAAATTAAATTATTGGAACATAAAAAATGAAAAAGAAAAAAATCACACAAGTTTTTGAAAGTGCCGAATAATTCGTATAAAACTTATAAAAAAGTTCCGATACTTATCGATTCGGATCATTAAAACTCTAATAAAAAATTTATTTCCCAATAACTATAAAATTTTTGAAATTCACACCAAACCCTGTGCTCATTAATATTTCCAATCAGTTAAGTAAATATATTTAGTTTAAACAAATATATGATTATGAACGAAAACGATGATAAATTCCCAGAGTTTATTACTTTTCCGAGAACTTTTGAAAAGTATAAATGGTATAAACCCTTGCTTGTACTTCTGATTGGAGCAATTGTTTATTTAGTATTACAAACTTTGATATTTGCAATTTTTGGCATAGCCTATGGTTTTGATGTTATTTCTCCTTTAGTAAGTGAAGGATATAGTTCATTGAATTCTGAACTTGGAAGCTATATAAGTTATCTGTCTGTAGCCATTTTCATTCCTTCAATATATATTGCTTCCAGGATTGTTCGTGACAGACCTTTTTCATCATACTCCTCATCCCGCGGAGGATGGAACTGGAAACTTTACTTTAAATGTTTAACCATTCCATTAGCAATATCCATAATATATCAGGTTATAGCTGCCATGATAACCGGACGACAGGGTCCAAATACATTAACACCAACATTCTTCATTATATGCTTAATAATCATCCCCCTCCAGTGTATTGCAGAAGAATACATGTTGAGAGGTTTTGTAATGCAAACTATAGGATCATGGTTTAATATACCTGTCCTGGCATTGATTGCTCAAGCGGCAATCTTTGCATTAATGCACCCCTACAGTATTTTAGGAGTAATTGGAGTGTTTATTGATGGACTTGTTTTAGGATTTTTTGCTTGGAAGACAAACGGTTTGGAACCTGGTTCAGCGTTCCATAGCGCAAATAATTTTACTATCGCTATGGTTGTGGCTTTAGGATTTGACGTGTCCACATCAACAATTGACATGACCAATTTCGTATCAACAATCGTCGTTACATTAATTACTGCATTTGCATTATATTACATAGGTAACAAAAAAGGATGGTTTAGCGAAAAAACAGAGAAATGTAAATTGATTTAATTGGATATTGAAGTAAATTTTACTTCTATCCAATCCCCATAATTATAATCAGGTAAATAAACACATCTGTACACAAATGAGTAATGTATGAAATCAAGACATTTTTTGTTTTGATATATCCTATAAATTCAAATATTGAACCTAAACCCTGAATAAATAATGCAAACAAAAGCATTTTTAAATCATATGCATGAATGCATGCAAAAAGGGCCATTACACCAAGTACTGATACGATTATGGATAATTTACGATTATCAGTGTATTTAAAGAAAATTCTCAAAAAGAAAATGAATGGAATAAACTTAATAAATTCCTCACCCATCAATGAAAATAACAACGGAGGAATATCAATGAACGTAATCGGCGAAGCATCCGAATTACCTGCTATTCCAAAGTTTGATAAGATTATAGTCATTACATATGCATATAAAATGTATGCAATGAAAAGACCTACGGCCAAAGCAACATCTTTTAAGGCAGGTTTTTGAAAAATAGCTTTATAATCCCATTTCAAAAAGTATAATACCGGAACGATAAGGACGATGCATGATATTATTCCCTGCCAAATCTGTGATCCCTGTACAAAAACATAACCTATCGCCAGGGCAATGAATAATACAATCCAGCCTCTTTTTGAAATATGAGGATTCTTTTTATAAATCGGAAAATCCAAATCCTTGTTTTCAAACTTAAACCAATCGATATTTGACATAAATAACAATTTGAAATATATGCCTATTAAATATTGTCAATTTAAGAGTCTACATCTTTTGCCTGCATAAAATCACTATGGAAAATATATTTAAGTATATTCTATCCCAATCATCATTAGAAACTAGATATCTTTCAATATTCACCTAGATATTGACAAAACTCCAAAAATACGAATAATTCGTATAAAACGTATGATATAGTTCGCAACCTTATCGATTTGAACCACAAAACTCTACTAAAAAAATTTATTTTAATTAATTATAAACTTTTTGAAAATTGTTTTAACCCATGAATTGGATTAAATAAATCATCATTAACATTAATGGTTAGAATATTAAAAATAAGAGTTAAAAAAAACCTATATCAAGAAGTTTAAAAATCAACATGTGATGTTGATGTTAAAAAAAGAAATGTGTTAACATAAATGTTAACAGAATTTAAATTTCAAAAACTTTTGGAGGCTCTCCGGAAAAGTCGGCGATAGTTGCTTTGCCTTCCTTAATGGTAAATACTTCAAATGTCGGATTGTCACCGGATTCATATAATGCCTTTACAAGATCATTGGCATCAATTACCTTTTGCTTGATTTCCAAATCATCGATGAATTCGACTTTACCGGCAATTCTGAGCCATTGGAATTCCGGAGTGGCTGCAGTCATTTCAAAGTTAGGGTTTGCATCCAATTCCTTATACATTGGCTTTTGGTTGCTGGTACAGAAGTATGGTTTGTTATCTTCTGCAAAGTAGAAGAGTATAGGCCTTACTTTTGCGTTTCCGTCAAGTCCTGTAGTTGCGAGATATTGCTGAGGATTTTCAGTTAAGAATTTTATTACTTCTTCCATTTATATCACCATTATTTATTAATACTAAATCGCTTTATTTTATTTAGTATTAATTATAAATTGGTTTTATAGCTAATATAAGCTTTTTGTTACTTTAAAGTTACTAATAATCGATTAGAGTGATTGGTTACTTTTACGTAACTAAAATTTTATTAATAATCGCCAATAGATAAATTCATATCCAAATGGAAAAGTGATACTATGGCTAAATTCGAAAGCAATTACTGTCCGGTAAACGAAACCTTAAAAATCATCAGCGGAAAATGGCATCTTCTAATCATCAGGGATTTGTTCTTCGGCAAAAAAAGATTCAAAGAATTCAAGAAGGATAAACCTAATTTGAGCAATAAGGTTTTAACCGAATGTTTAAAGGATTTGGAATCAAATGGATTGATTTCAAAAACCAATTTGGATGATTCCAAAATAACAGAATATTCCTTGACTGAAGAAGGAAAAAAAATGAATAGAATTCTTTATGAACTTGCCATATTCACTTTAGAAAAAGATGATTCCGCAACAGATGCCGAATCTGAAGAATTTATAAAGATTTTTAAAGACACATTAGATATTGATTAACAATAAAATATTATTCAACTAAGGAGAATTGGATGAATAGAGAAGAACAACTTGATTTTCTAATTAATTATTTGATTGATGAGAGAAATGAAGCAATTGAAATTCCACAAGACTATAAAGCTAAACGAGATCTGCTTCGTTCTTTAATGAATGTAAGAATACCTTTAAAAATTTCAGACAAATTTCTAAAAGTTCAGGATGATTTCCTAACTGCTGAAACATTGGCTAAAGATTTAACTTCGGTAGAGGATATAAAGGATGTCAACGGCAAAATCCTGCTTTGGCAAGGAGATATTGTAACTTTGAAAGTTGACGGAATTGTTAATGCGGCAAATTCAAAATTATTGGGTTGTTTTATTCCCCTTCACAATTGCATTGACAACATGATCCATTCAGCAGCGGGAGTGCAACTCAGAGACGAATGCAACAGCATGATGCAGCTGCAGGGACACGACGAAGAAGTGGGCAAAGCCAAGATTACAAACGCTTATAATCTGCCTTCAAAATATGTAATCCATACGGTTGGTCCTGCAATCCCTTATGGCTCAAAACCATCAAAAAGCGATTGTGAAGCATTAAAGAATTGCTATAGGTCTTGTTTGGAAATTGCAAGTGAAAATAATCTGGAATCACTGGCATTTTGCGGTATTTCAACTGGAGTGTTTAATTTTCCACGAGATTTGGCGGCCAAAATAGCTATTGATACTGTTAAAGAATATTTGGATTCAAATGAAACCAGTTTAAAGCATGTGATTTTTGACGTGTTTTCAGATGACAGCTATACAACATATAAGGATTTATTGTTTTAGGGAGAAAAATATGGAACATTTCGTTAAAAGATTAGACAAGGCATATGACGCCATTGATTATGCAGATTATATTCTTGTTGGTGCAGGTGCCGGATTTTCTGCAGCTGCAGGCATTGTATATTCAGGAAAACGTTTTGAAGATAATTTCAAGGATTTCATTGAGAAATATGGCTTGACTGACATGTATTCTTCCGGATTTTATCCATTCAAAACTTCAGAGGAAAAATGGGCCTACTGGTCTCGTCATGTTTACATGAACAGATACTCCGTTGGCAAAACCGAATTATATGAACAATTATTAGAACTGGTTAGAAATAAGGACTATTTCATCCTAACGACTAATGTAGAACATCAATTTTGGATAAATGGTTTTGAAAACGATAGGATTTTTGCAACCCAGGGAGACTATGGCCTTTTCCAATGCAGCGAACCATGCCATGAAAAACTATATTCAAATAGAGATTTTGTCTTCAAAGCTATTAAAAACATTGCCGATTGTAGAATCCCCTCTGATTTAATACCGAAGTGTCCGGTCTGTGGAAAGGAAATGGCTTTGAATCTAAGAGTCGACAATACATTTGTTGAAGATGAGAAATGGATGGAAATGTATAACAATTATTCCAGATATCTGGAACATGTTGATGAAGACAAAAACACTGTATTTTTAGAGCTGGGCGTTGGCTTTAACACACCTTCGATAATAAGATATCCATTTGAACAGATGACATATGACAATCCAAACACCACATTAATTAGGTTAAATAGAAGCTCATCACAAGCAATACCTGAAAACAAAGATAAGACCATTTGTTTTGATGAAAAAATTTCAGAAATATTTACATATTGGCTTTCGAGGATTTAAATTATCAATTCTTCAGAACACATAATCTTTGAATTAACCTAAAAAATACGAACATTTCGTATAAAACGTATGATATAGTTCGCAACCTTATCGATTTTTCCACTAAAACTCGAATTATAGTAATAATAAAAAGGAAAAATAAAAAAATATATATTCTGGATATATCAGTAAAAATAACTAATTATCCAATGATTCATCCGCATATTTAAATTTACTTCTTGAAAACAGCCAGACAATCAATGCCGCAACAGAAACCGCACTAGCTGCCATCATTACATATGACCATCCCCCTAATGACCATAGAAGAGATGCAAGAGCACTTCCGATAGCCCCAAATATAAAGTTATTCACAACAAAAACCGTATTCAGTCTGCTGCGCTCACCCTGAGATAAGTTAAACAATCTTGTCTGGGTCAAGACGCTTACTCCCTGAACTGCAACTGAAAGTACCGCTGCAACAATCACAATGGCAACTATTGAATCACTGAATGCAAAGCCGCACACCATACTAACAAGGCAAACCACAATGAACGCTCCGAGCGCAGGTATGCTCAAGCCTTTGTCCTGCAATTTTCCGATTCCCACACCAAATACTGCCGCTGCAAGACCTGCCAGACTTACAAGCCCAATTTGGAACGTGTTATAGTTAAACGGCTCTGCGGATAGAAGAAATGTTAAGGAAGTCCAGAATATGTTGAAAATCAAACCGAATATCAGTCCTGAGTGCAGCAATATGTTCGGCAAGGACCTATGATTTTTAAAGGTGGTAAAAACACTTGCCAAAAGTTTCCCATATGATTTGAACTTGTTTTTTGCAGGAATTTCCGGCAATACATAAATCATTACCAAAACCATGCCCAGATTCAAAGCGGCCGCTATTACATAAACTGATCTCCATCCCCAAAATCCCGCAATGATACCACTTGCAAACCTTGAAAAGAGGATACCTGTTGTTATTCCAGATGATACAATTCCAACGATGTGGCCACGTTCATCCTCACGGCTCAAATCTCCCGCAAGTGGCAATATGATTTGACCGGAAATTGTTACAATCCCCATGCTGAAGAGTGACAGTGACAATATGATAAATGAAGGTGATATGGCACAGGAGACCAAAGCCAATACGGAAAGCACCATTACAAGGGCTATCATACGTTTTCTTCGAACAAAATCGCCCAAAGGCAAAATAAAGAGAATTCCCATCGCATACCCAATTTGGGTTGCAGTAACCAGAAGTCCCCCATTTGCCGCTGGAAGACCAAAGCCATCCATTATCTGGACAAGCAACGGCTGGGCCCAGTACAGATTACCTATTGCAAGACCAGAACATATCGCAAACAGTATCGCCAGGAATTTAGTCATGATTATATCATTATCATTCATATTATCGCACCAATTAAAATTTTCTAATCAAATATTTAAAAAATAGGGTATTTAAAGATAAAGTGGCATCAATGACATCTAAAAAACTTAATATTAAAACATATATAACAATAAACATGACTTTAAATCCGAAAAAACTTGCATATTATGAAAAAAAATATGAGCGAAACCCCCTAGAAGACACTCTCAAATTCATGAGCAACAAGTGGACACTGCATGTTTTAAGAGACCTGTTTTTAGGAAAAAGTCATTTCAATGAATTTAAAGTCAACAGACCCTCCCTGGACAACAAGGCACTGTCAAGATGCCTTAAGACAATGCAGGATAATGGCCTTATTTACAAGACAAATGAGGGCAATGATCCAAAAAATACCCAATATTTCCTAACCAAAAAGGGAAGGTCACTGAATAAGGTATTCTATGAACTGTTACTGTTTGCTCTTGAAACAGATGTCGACAACGAACATTATTCGGAATATGAAAAAAAAGAATTGAAAGAAATGTATAAGGAAATATTGGATTTAAAATGAAAAGAATGAATTTTTAAAAATCCATCTATTCCTGATTACTTAAAAGAACACCACCGACTCCAACATTGTCAAATTTCCTTTCGTTGAACAGCACATATATCATTTCTATCGGAAGGCCTGTGACTCTTGAAGCGGATTCGCTGAATTCTTTTGCCAAAATTTCTTTTTGCTCTTTTGTTAATTCTCCTATATCAAAACTTATAACTGGCATATTATCACCAATTGAAAATTAAATTTTTCTTAATAAAAAGTTAATGTGGCACGAATGCCACTTAATTTAATAACCATGCCTTCTTGAAAAAGCCACGACCATAACGAACAATCGTATGAAACGTATAATATAGTTCGCAACCTTATCGATTTACTACACTAATATCCCATAATAACTTTCATTATAACAATAGAAAAATTTCATAATTCTATGTTTCTTTTTTTAAAAAATTGTTTTCATCACGTAATATTTATCCCACTTCATTAAATTGATTTAGATTTATAAAATTGATGTTATTTCATTATATTTTTCAAATCAGATGATGTAAATTATTTTAATGATAAATTTAAATAATATTAGAAATATATTACTATATTAAACTAATTTCAGAGGTTTTTAGATGTCAGAATTTCAGGAAGACATGATATTTAAAGAGGTTAGTGAGGAAGATGCACGAATATTCTTAGATATCTTGGGTAAAAAATCCAAAAAAGTCAAAATAATGACAACAGAATTGCGTCAACTAGATCCAACGACATTTGTGCCAGATATAATACTGGAATTGGATGATGAAATATTGATAATCGAACTTCAATCAACAAAAGTTGGAAAAAAACATCACCAAAGATTCCACATATATGTAGCGATATCTGACTACAAATTCGATTCAATCCCAAAAGAAGTTAACCTATGTGTTTTTACCACTGCAGAAGAATCTAAAAAAATCACATATACAGTGAACAAAGACAATGACTTTACTTATGACGTGATTAGTTTAACTGATTATGACAGTAAAGAAATTATTAATACTATTAATGACAAACTTAAAGACAATACCGAAATATCTGGAAAAGAACTGATCTTATTTGCTTTAGTTCCCATCATTGAAAAAAATGATGGTGTTGAAGATTATGTCGAATATGTGGTAAATACATTAATCGACTTAAACGGATTAACTCCATCAATTAAAGCATTAGTTTATGGAATTGAATGGCTGATTGTAGACAAATTCGTTGATGATGAAAAAACAAAAAACATATTACGCGATTTGTTGGGTGATAGAATGAGTTTAATACATGAATATGCAGAAAATAAAGTAAATCAAGAACAAATTAGAATTATTAGAAATCTTTTAAGACATGGAATGAGAGCTGAAGTAGTTGCTAAATCTGCTGAAGTACCATTATCCAGAGTTAAAGCTATTGAAAGAAAAATGAAAAAATAATTTTCTTTTATTATTTTTTTAATGAATAGTTGATAATACATATAGTAATTAAATTATTTTTACATCGACTACTAGTAAAAAACCATCCCCGATAATCTTCTATACCTTAAGGCGAAACGTGAAATAATCATGGTTAAACATGAAAACAATGATTTTTCACAATAATATGGCGTGCAAAAATCTACTTTTGATTTAAATAATATAAAAATCTAATAAATTTATATCAAAAATATTTTACTTGTGGGTTCATATGGTTAATTCAAGATTATTAAAAATACTATTCCCAATTGATATTAAAAGTTTAACAATCAGGGAAAGAATATACCACATACTGATTTTTACTGTTCCTCTCCTATTGTTCGCTATAGTAATGGCCACCACACCCAGTGGTTGGTTTACAATAGTATTATGGGCATTATATGTTGTTTTGTTTGCTCCTTGGTGGTACTGCATGTTAACTTATGAAAAACTTGAGAAAAAATATAAACTTGACTCCGACATCAGATTTGGAAATACATATGAATTCTTTTCTAAGTTTTTGGCTTCATTCGCTCCGGGAATAATGCTTGCAGCAATAACAATTTCATATATAATGGATGAAGTCTTTCTAGGCTTTGTCATTTCATTTGCTTTCATTATTCCATCATTGGCATTATATTTTAGAGATGATGTTTTTAATGATGAAAGTTGCATTGAAGGTGAAGATATTATTTTAGGTTATACTCCAGCATGGTATGGATTATTGAGCGCAGCTATAGGACTTTTTGGTTATATCAATGCATTTAAATTGAATAATCCAAAACTATCAATTTGTTTGATTTTAGTAACTTTGATTTTCCAAATACTTGCTGTTGCACCGGACAAACTTAATAAAGTCTTATTTTTTGAAGTTAGGAGAATAAGTGGATGTTTACTACTTCTTTTTTCAGTAGGTGCAATATTTTTATTAATATGTTTCATGATAACAGGACATTCCGTTATTAACTTAAATAATATTGATTTATCATTTGAAAGTATTGTAAGAAAAGCTCTTACTTGGGGTACTGGAATTATTATCGCAATACTATTCATACGGAAAATTAAAAGCATGAATAAATAATGATTTTTTAAACACCCTATTGCTAAACTTTATCAAAATTTAACAATATTTAAATTAGATTATTTGAGAGAAATACGAACATTTCGTATAAAACGTATGATATAGTTCGCAACCTTATCATTTGAACCGCAAAACTCTACTAAAAAATTTATTTTTTGATAATTATAAAATTTTTGGAAGTCTTTTATAACTTATAAACAGACCATTATTAAAACTATCGCATTTGACCTACTGACTCATCGCTTATAGATAATCTGCTCTTTTTCTAAAATTCTTAATTTCGATTGATTAAATCAAAAATAATTTTTTTGATTTTAATTTAGTTGAGTGCCTTTTACATTAACAATGAAGATGTTGAAAATTAATTCTATTTCAAAGTTAACATGTACATGATTCTAAAAATAAGTTTTCAATAATTAGGATTAAATGAGAAAATTTAAAGTAGAGTAATAAAAAAAATAAAAAAAGAGATAGAATTATCTTGATGGGATAATAATATCTCTTTCACCAGATGGCATGAATTCCCTTAAAGCTCCTTTAGCGATTTCTTTTCTCACATGTCTGAAATCGAATGTATTATTGTTATCTGCGAAAGCGATTTTAATTAGAGGATTTGTACAAAATGCATCTCCTCTTGCAGCATGAGGCGCTTGGGCAATTCCTGCATATTCTGGTTGGTGACCTACATTCATCGCGTAGTTCGGATAATTAGGTCCTCTTAATTCGTGAATTAAACCTTCATCACTTCTGACTGATAAAGAATTGGCCGCACCAGCTTGATCTTGCAAGTCATAACCATAAAATCCAAGTCTGGAATGAGCTTCCTTATGTAAGATCATACTTAAATACCATCCGTTCACACCGGCATTTGAATTTCCTGTAGCAAAAGCTGCAGAACAGCCCGCCGCTGCAGATACAACTGATGCTCTTTGAGAACCACCAAAGTGTGTTTCCAAAAGTGTCGGCAACTCATATTGTTCCAACCCATAAAGTGTTACTTCAGTAGCAATGTCACGTACTGTATCCATGCTTAATTCAGCTTGACACATTCCATAGTTGTCTTCCACATAATCCATACCATAATAGATAAAGTCATCCAAGATGTCATCAGTATATGTTGCACTGGCATATTGGGTAAATCCTACTCCACCGGACATATATGAACCTAGCCATACCTGGTCGTATAGAACAGCTCCGGCTGCAATTACTTCCAAAGTTATCTCAGCGGGATCATCAGAAACTCTTGAAGTTTGTACTATATCTGCTAATGTACCGAATGCTACACCACCAGGTTCATTAGGGCCTCTCGCACGTCTGGCAGGCAAGAATGCAGCCATACCAATAACGTCCGCATGCTTTGCAGCATATGAAAAGTCCGCAATAGCAGCTTCACCGGCGCATAATTTATATGCATTAATGAAACTCATACCAATCTGCATAGCAGACCATCTTGAAACGGTACCTCCATCACAAGCCCTTACGACAAGTGTAGGAACTTTACTCACCTGATATGTTTTGTTTCCAACATATTTTTTAAGCATCTCAGCTTGATCTTCCGGAAACTCCTTGTTAATGTCGATTAACACTCTTTTATCCAACTCATCAGCTAAATCATCGTTACCTGTGAATATTTTAGCATAACAATCATCTACAAGACCCGGATGTACTTCTACCATGTGCTCTTGAACTACAGCTCCGCCTGGAAGTGCATGATTAATGTTTTCCATATACTCATTGATTGTTTCAGGAGTTACTTCAACACCCAACCTCTCTTGCAATACTGAATGTGCAGTATCCATTCCCACAATAATGGTTCTTTTAATGTCGTCCACCAATTGTTGGATGGCTGAATTGTTACAGAAGTGTAAATCATCCCCTTCAACATAATCTTCAGTGCCTGAGATTTTATATGCCATCAATTGCCTTTGACCTAATGGCACTCCAATGTCTGGATTATAGAAAGGCATGTTTCGCTCTTTTGCCAGTTTTTCAGCAGCATCATTGAATTCCCTTTTTCTTTCAGATTGCTTCCATCCATCAAAGCAGTAGAAACTGGTGTGATCGCTTTCCTGGTCTTCTCCTTTAAACTTTTTATTTAAAGCGTCTAAAAATTTCTTATCTTCCAAAGCCATATCATTCACCTAATTTCTTTTTTAAGTCTTTAGAAAATACTCCTAACCCGTATCCTCCTTTGGTACGTGCTTCATGAATATTTTCAACTACTTCAAGTGCTTCTTTATCTTGTCTCATACCTATATTGTCTTCCCTGTAAATGGTAGTGATTTCTTTTAGGTATTCTTCATCTAAAGGCGCACCGACATCAACTATCTCATCTAATGGACGGCCTACTTGGTCTTTAACATAATAAACATGACCGTCTTCTTCATTGAATTTATATCTTTGAAGGCCATCAAACATTAAACCGTTCTCATCTAATCTCAATGAGTGTCCATGTACTGTTGCTCCTCTCATACCTGATCGGGCAGGGTCAAAAATATCGGTTTCAATTAATTCTTTAGAAATTTTTTCCAAATCTTGCTCTCTTATTTCAATTACCTGTCTTCCAGATAATGTACCTGTATCCACTCCCCTGTATCTCCACATATAGGTTCTTGCCCTATCGTAAGGCTGTGCTGGGGCATTGTACATTGAATCAGCAAATTGAATATATCTGACTCTTATACCTTCTGCCGCACCAGGAGTAGGTTCCACAATACTTTTAATAATATCTCCATCATCTTCCATTTCAGCTAATGGTGGATGAACTGTTTTATAACTTTCACCGGGATTTCTGTGACCCAATATCTTAACGATACCTTCATCAGAGACTTCCCTTATCTTTTTAAATTTATGCTCTGGATTCATATGCTTTCTTCTGTTTTCAGCAATTTTTGTTTCACCAGGGCCAAATTGTGCTTTATATGTCATAAATTCACCATAAAATTATTTTATAACTTTTACTGTTTCAGAACTTCTTGCACTAGAATCAACTAAACCAATGTAACGTTTATCAATATGATTTTCGAAACTATTGCCATATTTTAAATAATCGGAAATAGTGCTTTTAGTTCGGGTGAATCTTCCAACCAATGTTGTAAATTCACAAGGCATGTTTTCGTCTAATATATCTTGTAATTTGTCCATAAAATCATTAAATTTGGAAATATCAACAGTAATGATAATATCTCCAACCATGATTCTTAAATCCACATCATTTCCTTTAACTTGAATAGTTTTTCTATCTGTATGATTTACATCATGACCTTTTCCAGGTCCATAGAACACTTTTTTCGGAAGGGAAGGACCATGAATCAATACTCTCATGTTTCCTTCTAATTCATAAATTTCATTTAGAATTTTTTCACAAGTGTTTGGCTTTAAAAATCTATTTGGAATAATTTTAATATCAATTACATTAATTTGTTTTGATTCATCCATGAAAAACACCTATAAGCTATCTTTAATTTCTCCTGCAACTTTGGCTACATTTGGAATTGGGTTTCTAAGATTATCAATAGTACCATATACAATTCCAATTAATGCAGATGTTCTTTTAACTGAAAACATCTGTGTTCCTGCATCCAAACACATTGCAGCAGATGCACAAGGGATTGCGGTTCCTTTTGCATGTCTTGTTACTACGTGGTTTCCATGGAATGTACCTGGTCCCCCACCACCATATATGGAGTGAGAGAAGAAACTAAATCCTACACCTACACCTTCTGTTCTACCGTAATCTACACCTGGAAGGCCAGTTTCATATTCCAACATATCGTTATAATATAATACTGTTGAAGCTACACCTTGAGCCGCTCTTGCAGCCCCTACATTAACGATGACTGCAGCAAGTAGGCCTGCAGCAGCATATGCATTCCACAATGCCCAATCTACAGGCTCATACATATTATATCCAGAAGGCATATTCTTCGCAACTCTAATAACATTGTCTTCAATTGCTCTTCCAACTAATGATTGAATTACAGTTCCAACGGTTCCTTTACCATTTTCTTTAACAATGTCAAATACCAAATTATCAGCATTTAAACCTTGATATGCCAATGTTAATAAATGCATTCTTTCAAATGCCCCAGTGGCATCACCTGTTTCAATCATAGCTGTTTGTTCCATAATTGAAGACAATGCTGCTGCATTTAAGGTTTGCTTATTGGTAATAGCAACTACATGGTTTGCCATGACATTTCTCAAACCATATCCTAATCCTTCCAATAATACTGGAGGGCCCAAAAGTGCGCTGATATTAGCACCTGAAAGGTCTACAGTTCTTGGATATGCTCCCATTACTGCAGTTTTAATTGTTGATGCATCAAACATGTTAACATCAAAACTATCAATAATGGCTTGAATGGTTGCAGCACCGGTTTGCATTGTTGAAACAGAATAGTCTGCAGCCACATTTAAACGTTCAAAAGGTAATTGAACCAATAATTGTTGGCCATCATTGATGAGGTCAACTGTTGTGTCATCATCTTCATTAACGCGAAGAATCTTTTTTATTTTACCTGCAATTACATCTGCATTTTCAACAATATCCAAATCTAATTCTCTGCCGGGGATGTATGTTGCTTTTCCACCCATTGCGGCATTTTTTAAACCATTTTCAATACCTGCTAAATTGACTGCACAAGATCTTTTAATATCATAAATCATTTCTTGTATAGCAGAATTTTTAAGCGGGCTAATGGATTCTAATGGTACGGACTCTTCAAGGATTTTTCCATCAGGGCCATACAAATCTAAATTGTCATCATAAATTTTCATTAGTAACCCCCTAAAATAATTTAGGCAATAAAAAACCTTATTCTGGTTTGCTAATTAAGTCAGTTTTACAACCTAGGTTTCCTTCTTTCATGTGAGGAGTTCTTAAGACTGTATCGTTTGCTTTTTCAATTTCCCTCGCTTCCTGTGCTAATTTAGCAGCGCATGCAGCAATTTCGTGAGCAGCAGCTACCAATGGGATGAAGTTTTCGAAACCTTTGGTCATGAAACAACCTTTCATGTCTAAGTTAGCAACTGCACCTGCCATTTCATATGCTGCAATAGCTTTTGCTTTTGCATATGGGTTTGCAAATCTGCCAGCTTCTGCAGCTTTTTCAGCAGTAATAATTAGCTTAGGCAATTCAATTTCACCTGATTCTGCTTGTTCAATTACATCATCAATAGTTTTTTGAACTAATCTTAAAGCACCGGTTTCAGCGAGTACTTTTAAGATGTCGGAGTTGAAAATAGCCATTTCAGTTGGGTCTAACCATTCTCTTTTTGCACCAATCATAGGATCAGACATTACGATAATGTAACCTAAACCTTGTTCATCCATTTCATCTTTTTTGCCTTTACCAGGTGCATCACCAACGATAATAGCAGGAACATCTTTTTCAGATAACATTTCTCTTGCTTTAGCTGGTCCAGGTGCTCCTGGGTTTGGGCTAATAAAGATTGCGAAATCAGGCTCAAATGCATCTATTTTAGGAACAACATCTTCAACCTGTTCCGGGTTCATTTTTGCTCCAGATCCAAATGTCCTTACATCGATATTTGGTCTGTCTGCTCTTTCGTCTAACAATAGGTCAATAACCGGTGAAGTACCGATATTGCCACTTTTAATTATTGCGATTTTTACAACCATAGTATCACATTTTTTTTACATTATTTTTTCATTAATAAAAAAAATAAACTTGAAATATAATATTATTGAGAATAATTACTAAGAATATAGGGATATAACTTCAATAGCAGTAAACAGTGAAAGAAACATTATAATTTCCAATTATCTTCAGCATTATTAATCTTTAAAAAGGTTATTAGGAAGAGATGAATAGTTATTATATAATAACTATCCAAAACTCCATATGGCTAGCTAATAGCTTTGATTTGATGATCATAATCTAATTGAGTTTAGTTAAAGTCTTATGAAACTCCCCATTTTTGTTAGAGTTTTTTAATCCAGTTAAATCCATTTATAATTCTCATGTTCCAATGACAAATTTGAATTTTTTCATCTAAAGAACTTGCCTACAATAACAGAGCACCTTTTATAAAAAAAGCCCCCCATTTCTTATCATTTATTACAACATTAATTTTACATCAGATGAGTTAAAGAGAGTATCCGGAACATGTTCACTTTTTAAATTTGAATATTGATTCTTTGATAAAATATGAACTGATTCACGTGTTATAGAAATCATATCCATTAGAACATTACATGCCTGATAAAATATTATTTGAGAAACATCTCCTTGATTGAATTCTTCAAATAAATCTAATTTTAAAATCCCCTCAACTTTAAAGTTTAGATTAAAATTTTCACTTGACTTTAGAACAACTGTGAAATTTATTTCATCCTGATCTGTATTAGTATATTCCACAAACCAATCAATATCTAAATTTAAATTTGTATTTTTGGGATTTATGTCATCTCTAATCAATCCAATTTTCTGCATATAAATTTCCATGATACTCTCCAGCTTGTTAATAACAATTCAGTTAAATTATAAAATTAGACATGTCTAATTAAATAATTAATTATCATTGGGAGTAATAACCATATAAACTTTATTAAAGTATTACTTTTGATTTATGAAGTTTAATTTAAAAAATAAGCATTTTAAAGCATTTAAATTTTTTAAAAAAAAAATAAATCGCCACGATTTAAATTTGCTAAATCGACATTTAATCTTTTAAATTAAATAATACTTTTTAAAAAAGTATGAACTTAAATAATTATAAGTAAAATTAAAAATAAAGAAATTTTATCATGTTTAATTATAAAAAACCTATAATTATATTTTTATATCCTATAAAATTACCATGTAAAAATTATTGAAGTGTATAAATATTTTGACAGTAAAATTAAATTGTAATACTTTTTATAAAATTATTACTACTTAAAAACATAATAAATTATAAAAAAGTATTACAAATATGGGAAAACAACACTTAATTTTCAACTTAACCTTGTCAACCACTTTAAAAGGAAATTTTTAGTTAGTAATAGTTTATAAAAAATACTACTTAAAAATCTAGTTTATTTATAAAGAAAACCTAAATGAATACGAACATTTCGTATAAAACGCATAAAAAAGTTCCGATACTTATCAATTTCCAGCACTAAAACTCTAATAAAAAATTTATTTTGATTAATTATAAACTTTTAGAGGTTCTCCGGAATTTAATTTGAATAATATTATTAACTTTTAAAAGCAGATGTTTAACTATGTATCAAGATATGATAATCATTCGTGGAGCAAAGGTTCATAACTTAAAAAACATTGACATTGACATTCCACTTGGAAAGATTGTGGCCATCAGCGGAGTTTCAGGATCCGGCAAATCATCACTAGCACTAGGAGTACTATACTCAGAAGGGTCTAGAAGATATTTGGATGCATTATCCACATATACCCGCCGAAGAATCTCACAAACCCGAAAAGCTCAAGTCGATTTAGTTCAATATGTTCCGGCCGCATTAGCACTACATCAAAGACCAAATGTTCCTAACATCAGGTCCACTTTTGGAACTTCAACTGAACTTTTAAACTCACTTAGATTATTATATTCTCGATGCGGGAATTATACATGTCCTAATGGTCACATTCAAGAGCCAACTTTAAATGTGGCCCGTGAAATCCCAATCAAATGCCCTGAATGTGGCGTGGAATTCTATGGATTGGGTGCCGAGGAATATGCATTTAACTCGGATGGAGCATGTCCAACATGCGAAGGTACAGGTTTAATTAGAGACGTCGATGACTCAAAATTGATATTAGACGATAGCAAAACACTGGAAGAGGGGGCAGTTGATGCCTGGAATCAATTTGGCATCTCATGGATGTATCATGTTGCAGGTGAACTTGGTGTTCGGTTGGATGTTCCGTTTAAAGATTTAACTGACGATGAAAAGGATATTGTTTATAATGGCCCTACAGTGAAAAAATATATCAACATCCCATCCAAAAATGGCAAATTATTTGAATTGAATGCAGAATACAGAAATGCTCATAAAGCTATTGAAGAGGCTTTAAGAAATGCAAAAACAGAAAAGGGATTAACTAAAATCAATAAATTTTTAACAACAACCGTTTGTAGCGATTGTGGAGGAACAAGATTAAATTCAAAAGCTCGTGAAACTCTATTGGGAGGAATAAATCTTGCAGATGCATGTAAAATGAATTTAAAAGATTTGGTTTCATGGGTAAATGATATCGTGACCGAATTACCTGACAATATTCGTGAAATGGCACAGGATATTGTAGAGGAATTCATGGACAATGCAAATATCCTACTTGATTTAGGTTTGGGTTATATTTCCCTTGATAGGCCTTCAAATACCTTATCTACCGGTGAGCTTCAGAGAGTTCAAATTGCAAAAACATTGAAAAATCATACAACCGGAGTATTATATGTTTTAGACGAGCCGTCAATCGGTCTGCATCCAAATAACGTTGATGGACTAATAAATGTTATTAAAAGATTAGTGGATGATGGAAATTCAATTATCCTAGTTGACCATGACACGAAAATATTAGGTATTGCCGATTATATGATTGAGCTTGGCCCAAATGCGGGAGCTGACGGTGGAAGCATAATAGCTAAAGGAAGTTTAGATGAGATTGTAAATAATCCTTCCTCACAAATCGCCCCATTTTTAACTAATTCTGAAAAAATCATCATAAGGGACAAATCAGACAATATTTTTGAAAATGGTGAAATTGAAATTAAAACCTCTGAAATCCATAATGTTAAAGAGATGGCAATAAAAATTCCTAAAGGAAAATTAACTGTTGTAAGTGGAGTTTCAGGAAGCGGTAAAACCACCCTACTTTTAGAATCCATGTATCCTGCAATCAAATCTTACATTAACGGAGAAGATTTGCCAGATAATGTAATAGATTTAGAATGCGAAGATATTAAAAAGATTGAGTTGATCGATAGCGTTCCGATTGGAAAGAATGTTAGAAGTACCGTTGCAACATACTCAAAAGTTCTAGATGACTTAAGAAGGGAATTTGCTAAATTGAGTGATGAGTATAAAATGTCTGATTTCTCATACAATACCGGAAAATTAAGGTGTGAAACTTGTAACGGGACAGGCAATGTGTCTATGGATGTTCAATTCCTACCGGATGTTGAAATGACCTGTCCTGATTGTAATGGTCTTAGATATGATAAAAAAGTCGAAGATATTAAATATAATGGGCTTTCTATTGCAGATGTTATGAATCTAACAATTGATGAAGCTCTAGAAGAGTTATTTGAACTTAAAAAGGTTACAGGTAAACTTCAAAAATTATCTGATTTGGGTTTGGGCTATTTAACATTAGGTGAATCAACTCCAAGTTTGTCTGGCGGTGAAGCGCAAAGATTAAAATTAGCATCGGAAATCGGGAAATCACAAAAAAATTCCATATTTATATTTGATGAACCGACAATTGGCCTCCATCCATTAGATGTTAAAGTTCTTATTGATGTATTTGATAATTTAATAGACCGGGGAGCGACTGTTATTGTAATAGAACATGATCTGGATTTAATAGCTAATGCCGATTACATTATTGATATTGGAATTGATGAAGAGTATTTTGGTGGTGAAATACTTGCAAAAGGCAGTTTAGAAGATATAATTAGTACCCCTGGAAGTTTAACTGGGAAATATTTAACTGAAAAACTATAAATCAACTTAATTGATTTCCCTCACTAAAAACTCTTTATTTTATATAAAGAAATCCCCCTAAGAATACGAACATTTCGTATAAAACAAAATTATATATAATAAAAATATCAAATAAATTATTAAATTCATAGTTTAAATTATGGATTTAAACCAAAATTGGAGATTAAAATATGAAAGCTAATGCGCAAAAAATAGCTGATGGAGTATACTGGATTGGTGTACTCGATTGGGATTTAAGAACCTATCACGGTTACACATTAGACGGTACCACATACAATGCTTACCTTGTATTTGGTGAAGATGAAGTAGCATTAATCGACAATGCTTACCCTGGAAAAACAAAAGAAATGATGGCACGTATCGACGACGCTTTTGCTCAAGAGGGCAGAGACGTCAAAGTTGACTACATCATTCAAAACCACGTTGAAAAAGACCATTCCGGTGTTTTAGTTGACTTGCACAAAAGATTCCCTGAAGCACCGATTTACTGTACAAAAATAGCAGTCAACGGCCTTTTAAAACACTACCCTTCCCTGGAAGGAGCCGAATTCATTACAGTTGGAACCGGTGACTCCTTAGATGTTGGCGGAAGAACCTTGGCATTTTTAGATGCATTCCTATTGCACTGGCCAGACAGCATGTTTACCTTGCTTGCTGATGAAACCGGTATTTTATTCCCTAATGACGCATTCGGTCAACACTTATGTTTCACCCAAAGATTCTCAGATGAGATTCCGGAATATGTGTTAATGGATGCAGCTCAAAAATTCTATGCAAACCTAATTACACCTCTTTCAAAATTAGTGCTTAAAAAATTAAACGAAGTTGTTGAATTAGGTTTATTGGACTCAATAAAAATGATCGCCCCGTCCCACGGTCAAATCTGGACAGACCCGATGCAAATTATTGGAGCTTACCAGAACTGGGCTACAGGTGTATGTGAAGACAAAATCACAATTATTTACGACACAATGCACTACTCAACCCAACAGATGGCTCATGAAATTGCAGAAGGTGCAATGTCTGAAGGTTATGATGTGGAAATCTTTTTCCTGCACGAGGACGAAAGATCAGAAATTGTCAAAAGTATCCTAACCAGTAAGGGAATTGCTGTCGGTGATCCTACAATCAACGATGTTCCATACCCAAGTATCGGAGACATCATGTACTACTTAAAAGGATTGCTCTTCAACAGAACAGGAATTGTCAGAAAAGCTGTTACCTTCGGTTCAATGGGAGGCAAAGGTGGAACACCTGCCATGCTTGCCGAAGAATTAGGAAACTATGGATTTGACATTGTAGACACACAAGAAATTACATTTGTGCCAACTGCAGAAGAAGATGAAGCAAGCTACAACTTAGGTGTAGCATTAGCTAAAGCATGTAAAGAATTATAATGGTGATAATATGGTAAAATACGAACATGAAATTGGAATTACTAAAGACACCCCTGTAGAAAACTACGTTGCAGGAAACTTTGAAGGAGAAACCAACGAAGTAGGTATTTACCTGGCTATGTCCAGACAGGCATCCCGTGAAGGCTATGGAGAATTAGCTGAAGTATTTAAAAGATTAGCATGGGAAGAAGCTGAACACGCTGCAAGATTCTGTGAAATGAACGGAATCATCAAACCTACCCTCAAAGAAAACATCGAATGGATGATGGGTGGAGAAAAAATGGCTAACGCCGAAAAAAGAGAAGCAGCTGACAAAGCTGAAGAAGCAGGTATCGAAACCGCTGCTGATTTCTTCCGTGAAAGTTCCAAAGATGAAGGACGTCACTACAAAATCCTTGAAGGTATCCTAGAAAGATACTTCTAAATAGAAAAGAATTTAATTATTCTTTCCTATTTTTTTATTTTTACAGAAAACTTTTTATTAATATCGTAATTGCTGTTTTTCAATGTAAGGACAAACTTGTGTTTTCCCCTGCTTAATTTCTTTGTGCTTAGCTTAAAGACACCTTTTGAATTGGTCTTGACAGAAACTGTTTTTCCGGTGTCCAGCTTAAGCTTGAACTGGGTATTTTTAATGAGCCTTTTGCTTGCCTTGTTTTTCACGGTAACCTTCAGTTTAAAAGATTTCTTGACTGACTTTGGAGCCTCGATTTTAGCTGTCGCCTTGTTGATTTTTATCCAGGACTTCTTATCGGAAACCTTGATATTGCCGTTTGCCGAAGATATGACTACAGTATGCTTTCCGCCTGAAAGGCCTGAAGTGTCAAAGGTAGCTACACCGTTTTTATCACACTTAAGAGTGTATGTTTGGTATGTTTTACCCGTATATACCTTTAAGGTGAGCTTAGCTGCTGAAACACCCCTGTTTGTTTTGGTGTTGACAACAGTGATTTTCAGCAGTTTGCCTGAATCATAGGTTGCGGTTAGGGCATTTACCTCCAGTTTACTTGGAGCCTTAACGACACTGATTGTCTTGTTGTTGTGGCAAACCCCTGACGTTATCTTCATGCTCAGCGTATAATTTCCCCTTTTAATATCTATCGGAACTTTAAGAGAGACTATTCCATTTGAATCTGTTGTCAGCAAATCGGTTTTGTATTCATTTGGGCCTGAAAAGTATAATCTTATGGTCTGTGAAAGCGGCATGTTCCATGGTGAAGTCAATTTTACTTTCAATTCGATGTCGCCAAAATAAGAATTGATTATGGTATATTCGCCGACGAATGTTCCATAGACATTTTCCCCGCCACTTGGAGCGGCATTACCTTCATACCTGCAGTTTGATGATGACACATCTTCAATCTTTGAATATATTGCACCTCCCCTTACGGAAGCGGCATTCCTAACAAATTCACAGTTATTCACTCTGCATTTGTCGTCATTAATCAGTAGGGCTCCACCGTATTGGGCGGAATTTCCATAGAAATATGAATCTGTTAGATTCAATTCGCCCAGCTTTGTATAGATTGCTCCACCAGATTCCCCTGCAGTGTTTTCAATGAAATTGCAGTTTGAGATTTTGGTTAATCCGTATTTTGAAAATATTGCTCCTCCGTCTTCGATAGCCCTGTTTTTTGTGAAATTGCAGTCCTCAATGGAAACGTTTGACATGTATGAATAATCGAAAACCTTTACATGAACCGCTCCACCCTTTGCTGCCGTATTGCCTTCAAAAAGACAGTTTTTTACGAGTGCAGAACGTGAAGCGTCCAGAATAACAATTGAAGATGTATTTGCAAAGTTGTTTCTGAATACTGAATCGGTAATTTCTCCCCTTCCAAGCTCATCGAGATAGAGTGCGCATGTGGAGTATGCCATATTGTCCTCAAACAAGCAATTGCTGAGCTGCAGGTGACTTTCCTTATATCCCAGATCATTGAAGCTGACGATGAGAAGAGTTGTAAGATATGCATTGTTCTTTCTAAAGACCGTATTGTTCAGCCTTAGATTTGTGCCTATATTGGCGGTGATTGCACTTCCCATTCCACTTTTGAATTCCTTCCAGTCAAGGTCACTTTCCCTTATGCTGGTGTTGTTGTAAAACAGACAGTCATAGACTTCCATGCTTGTATCATGGTTGCAGTATATTCCTCCTCCATTGGCATTGTAGACCTTATTGTTAATGAAAGCACAATTCTTAAGGGTCAAAGTTGAATTCGGCATCATAAGAATCCCTGCGCCGTCAGTTATGGCATACATATTTTTAAACGTGATGTTTTCAAGGACGATGCTGCAGTTTGACTCGATAACGAATCCTTTGGCAAGGAAATTTCCGTCAATACAGCAGTCATTCCTACCGAGGATTGTCATATCCTTTGATATGTAAATACCATCAATGAATGATTCGTTGTCCAAAGCCGAATCATATCTGTAGCTTTCATTCAACGTTAATGTCGAATCCTGTGTTTCATTAATCCTGTTGTTTAAATCCGTATATGTTTTAACTGAAGATATATCTGCATCAGCAGCATCTGTGATCAAATCCATATCAGTCTGGTTATCTTTAGCCTGAATTGGAGATAAAATCAATAGAATGAAAAATAAAACAGACACCGCTATTAACATCTTTTTCATCAAATAATCACCTGATTTTAAAAAAATAAAATTCTTACATAATACTTATAATACTGCATAATATAAATTTTTGCATCACAAAAATCCTGCAACTATGCTGAATACGATAATCATTGCCAAAACGACAGACAGGGCATTTACAAATGGCTTGTAGTACTCTTCCGACAGTCTGTAGCTGAGCAATATCTCAAGCATATAGCCTCCATCCAAAGGCTTGATTGGAAGCAGGTTAAAAAGACCGATTCCAAGATTCAGCATTGCAACCCACTGGAACAATTCAACAAGTTCGAATAAAATCCATGGAAGCGGGCCCAAGCTATTGTCAGTCAATTCAAAATGCTTATTTGCCTGAATTCCGAAAAATCCTCTGGATTCATTGTTCGGATTTTTGCCGAGAGTTACATGATACGTTCCCTGATCCGTTTTGACCGTCACATTGTCTCCCGGGGAATATGAAGTTACAATTTCACCATATGAAGAGGCATTATTGATTTTTTGATTGTCGATGGCTTCCAAAATCATGCCTTCCTTCAGTATTCCTTCAGAAGGCGAATCAGAAACTATCCTGTCTATTTCAATACCGTCTTCCTCAAAATAATGAGGTATTCCGGATGATGCCAGTGACAACAGCACCAAAGCGATCAAGGCCAAGGTTACATTGGCTATAGAACCTGCAGCATAAACCCTCAGTCTTGAAGTTCTTTTTGCTTGCTTGAGCTTGTCCTCATCAGGCTCTACAAATGCCCCCGGAATGATTGCAAAAAGCAATAATCCGATTGACTTGATTGGTATCTTTTCTCCAACGGCCTGTACGCCATGGGAAAACTCGTGAACTACCAGAACAGTTGCAAGCCCTATCAATCCGTAGACAAATGGAACATAAATCTGAGAGCCCGGAATGTCTACACCTGGAATAACAATTGAAACGCTCGGAGTCTCAAAGACACTTGGCAACGTGGATACAATCGACCATGTTATGAATACCATGGCTCCAAAAGCGACAATAACCCCTACATTCATGTACCATCGCCAGAATTTAGGTGAAATGTTGTTGATTCGGGATATGAATCCCCTTAACCTTTGGGTCTTCCACATGATGACCGGGAAGTTGAGTTCAACTCCATGCTTTGACAACTTTTCATGGAATATTGCAACCAGTACCCAGATGACCACAAAGGCTATCAAATAATAATAAATCCCATTCATTAAAATGACACTTCCTCTACCAAAGTAGTGAATCGAAAAAGACTACGTCAACTATATCGCCCTTCTGATATCCTTCATCATTTTCATCTATTATGATATAGCTGTTCGCCTCAACCATTGACCGAATAATGCCAGAACCCCTGTTCAGCACATGCCTTGCATACTCGTCGTCTGCAACTGCACGGATGAAATCTGTCCTTCCAAGCTGTGAAGGTATCTTGAGCTGGGATGTTCTTTTAACTATATGAAAATCAAATGACCTGCCCTGCATTTCAAAGAGGTATTTTCTGGCAAACATGTCGAACTGAGACATTGCGGCTACAGGCTGGCCTGAAAATGTGAAAACCATCTTGCCGTTAATGACTCCTGCCCCTGCAGGTTTTCCAGGTCTGATTGCAACACCATGGAACAGTATCTCCCCAATGTCATCAACAACGTCAAGAACAACATCGCCCTTGCTGATGGCAGTTCCTCCTGTAGTCATGATAACGTCATAATCTTTTGAAGCCTCTAGAATAGCTTCTTTTACTTCATCGAATGAATCACCGGCATGCATAATATCGCATAGGGCTCCTGAATCCTCAACCATCGCATTTATTGTAAACTGATTGGAATTGATGATTTTAGCCTTATCGATTTCTTCCTTGGTCGGTTCCACAAGCTCATTGCCGGTTATGATTATTTTGACCCTTGGCTTTTTATAGACTTTAACCGTATCGTAGCCCGCTGATGCTATAAGGCCCAATTCCTGGTATCTGATGAATGTGTTCTTATCAATAATCTTTTGGCCCTTCTCAATGTCTTCAGATTTTGGGCTGATGTTTTCTCCTGGAGTTACCTGAGAGTATATTGTCAGGTCATCGCCGTCAGTAGTTGTGTATTCCTTCATCAGAACCGCATTTGCCCCTTCAGGAATTGGAGCGCCGGTAGCTATAACAATGGCCTCATTTTGATTGACCTTCTTTTCTGTGAAATCTCCTGCACCGATTGCATCTATAATCTTGAATTCCTTTGGCGCTGAATTTGATGCCCCAAAGGTATCTTCTGCAATTAAAGCAAATCCGTCCATCGCTGATTTATCAAATGGCGGTGAATCATGAAATGCCATAATATCCTCAGCCAAAACCCTTTTGTGAGCATCATGAATGGAAATCTCTTCAATATCAGTGACCTTATGATGGTCACTGATTAGATTTCTGGCATTTGTTAATGAATCAAGCTTTGATAAAAACATGTTTAAAACTCCCCCAGTTTAAATTATGCCATGTACTTTTCAATAACACCATGATATGCATCATATAAGTCTTCAAAACTGAATTCATGTCCGTTTACATTTAAAGAAGTGCCTTTGACTTCACCGATGACCTGACATGGAACATCGATTTTTGCCAAAATGTCATCCAAAGCATCCACTTTGACTGTCAACAGGTATCTTGCATGACTTTCAGAGTATAACAATTGGATTTTGTCCAGTTCATCATCAGTCAGGTTTACATCGCATCCTTTTCCTGATTTGATAACCATTTCTGACAGTGCAACTGCAAGGCCTCCTGCTGAAACGTCGTGGACTGCAGTGATGTTTTTATCCTTATCGTTGGAGATTAAATCAAGTACGCATTGACCGTTTGCAACTTCTTCATCAATTCTTATCCTTGGAGCGGTTCCCTTTTCTAAATTATGAATGCATCTGTGGTATTCAGAACCTGTAAGCTCGTCATAGGTCTTACCGATTAAAATGATTTTATCCCCTTCGTTTTTGAAGTCCATGGTCCTAATGTTTTCGATATCTTCCACACCGATTACGCCGACTGCAGGAGTCGGATTGATCTTGATTCCTTCGGTTTCATTGTAGAAACTTACATTACCGCTGATGACAGGTGCGTTGAAGTTCTCAGCAACTAGAGCCATTCCTTCAATGGCTGTCTTGAATTGCCATAATATTTCCGGAGTTTCAGGATTACCGAAGTTA